>JBDGZZ010000087.1:0-18703 GCA_039588335.1 Gemmatimonadota bacterium
GTTGAACACGAGGGGCATGTAGCGCAGTTTGTCTACCCCCACACCGTGCTCGCCGGTGATCGTGCCGCCGGCGTCGATACAGACCTGCATTATGGCCGCCGAGGCTCGGTCAACTCGGTCGCGCAGGCCCGCAGTCGCTTGATCGAACGAGATGTTGGGGTGGAGGTTCCCGTCTCCAGCGTGGAACACATTGCAGACGGACAGGTCGTGACGCCTGCCAATTTCAGCGATCTGCTCCAGCACGTCCGGCAAGACTGATCGCGGAACCACCGCGTCCTGAACCATCAAGTCCGGACTCAGTCGTCCCAGGGCCCCAAAGGCCTTCTTGCGACCTTGCCACAGCTTCTCACGCTGTTGGGGATCGCGGGCCACTTGTATCGTACGGGCTCCCGCGGCTCGCAGCAGCTTCTCTACCTGCCGGCCCTCAGCCGCGACCGCGTCTGCGTCCATACCGTCAAGCTCAGCCAAGAGCACAGCGTCAGCATTGGTGGGGTACCCGGCACGGTAGATGGAGGCTTCGACAACGGCAACACAGTTCCGGTCCATCATCTCGAGAGCTGCCGGAACGATTCCGGATGCGATAATCGAAGTGACCGCCTCACCGGCAGTGCGGAGAGATTCAAAGTCCGCGAGCAATGTGTGCAGCGATTTCGGAACGGGCGTGAGTCTGACGGTTATCTTGGTGGCCACCCCAAACATTCCCTCGCTGCCGACGAAGAGACCCACCAGATCGGGTCCCCAGGCCTCACCACCTTGAGACCCGAGGGTTACGACATCTCCTTCCGGCAGTGCGACCTCTAGTGCCAAGATGTGGTTCGAAGTGACTCCGTACTTGAGGCAATGAGGGCCTCCTGCGTTTTCGGCCACGTTGCCGCCTATTGTGCACGCTGTTTGACTGGACGGGTCGGGTGCGTAGTGGAGACCAAACGGCTCCGCGGCGGCAGAAAGGCTCACGTTCACGACACCGGGCTCGACGACTGCTCGGCGGTTTTCCGGATCCATTTCCAAAATGCGATTCAGCCGCGTGAGGACGATCAAGACGGCTTCCTCGGAGGCGAGAGCGCCACCGGATAGGCCGGTACCTGCCCCCCGGGCCACAAACGGGATGTCGAAGTGGGCCAAAATGCGCAACACACCGAGAACTTCATCGCTGGATCCCGGGATGACGACGGCCCCAGGTGGTGAGTAGTGCGTGGGCAGTCCGTCGCTGGCGTAGGTCTCGAGTTCGGCGCGGGCACTACGGACCCACTCGGGGCCGACAGTGGAGCGGAGTGCGTCCATCACCTTGGTGGGGAGCATTTCCAATAATAAGGCGGGAAGGCACGGTAAGGGACGGTGGGGACTGTGAGATTGGATAGGAAAAGGGGCCCTGCGCTTGCTGGGCCCCCTTCACCGTCCCTTCCGTCTCTTCCCGTCTCTTCTTACGCTGCCCTCCAGAATCCCATGAGGGCCACACCGTCCGGGCTTTCCCGCAGCTTCTCGAATGCCCGTTCACGAATCTGGCGAATACGCTCGCGGGTCACCCCCATCAACGCACCAATCTTCTCGAGCGTCATGCCTTCGGAGCCTTCTTCGAGGCCGTAGTACAGATAGAGGATCTTCCTCTCGCGTGGGGTTAGGTACTTCTCAAACGTGCGGTCGATGAACTCACGCATGAGGTTCCCATCGGTGCGATCTTCGATCTCCGTGCCTTCCTGGCCCGCGAATCTCTCCCCGAGCGTAGCGGCGTCCTTGTCCGTACGGTCGATGGGAGCATCTAGCGAGACTTCGGCGGCCGTCATGCGTCTGGCGTTGCGTACGTTTGAAACCGAGTCGTCCAGCGCCTTGGCGATCTCGCCGTCAGTCGGCTCACGCCCCAGCTCCTGGGACAGGAAGGTCTCAGTACGGGACATCCGGATGAGCTGGCTATTCTGGTTGAGCGGGATTCTGACACTTCTGGTCTGCTCGGCTAGGGCTTTGAGGACTGCTTGGCGCACCCACCAGACGGCGTAGGAGATGAACTTGACGCCCTGGTCGGGATCGAATTTCTTCACCGCCTTTAGCAATCCTTCGTTCCCGATCGCTACCAGCTCCGACAGATCCAGGATGTCCCTTGTACTTCTTCACTTATGAGATGACGAACCGCAGGTTCGCCGTGACCAGCTGCTCCGCCGCTTTCTGATCTCCTTTACGCGCCCGCCGGGCCAAGCGACGTTCTTCCGCGGGGTCCTTGATGAGCGGCAGTTTCTGAATGTCTTGGAGATACTGATCGAATGCGGTTGAAGATCCTGCATAGAAGAACGCTTTTGATTTGCTCGAACGGAGCTGGGTCATACGGGCTCCTATACCGTACCAAGAGAATTTTAACCTAGAGAGGGTGCGAGCTTAGAAAAGCCCGCCAAAATGGCCGACAGCGCGGGGCGAATATAGGGATTCGCGAAGATCCAGTCAAGAAAATTTGAGTTTTCAACATCACAAATCGTTAATCCGCATTTGGTTCGAGATTTTGTCCACGCAGGCTCAGTCCACATGCGAACAACTACTTGTGGAATAGTATTGTAAGTGATTGTGGCAAAAGGGTTTATGTATGTGGGCTTTGTGTGGGTAATTCTGGCAAGTCGTTGATTGACTTACGGTTATGAGAAGCGTTCTAAGATCTTTCTGATTTCCGTTTCTGGGGCCGTGTGAGTCCACTTTCCGTCGCTGGTTCGGGCCATCTCGCCCAGAGCACTGGGGAGTGCAAACCTGACAGCCCCTTGGCGTCCCTTCTTGTCTAGCTTCATTGCGTCGAGCATCACATCGCCCTGCTCTGCGGTCCGCGTATCGGTGGCCAATCGCAAGCCGGACAGCGCATTGCTCAGCGCCACTGGTACACTGTCTGATGTGATCTTCAAGGCGACACCGAGATCGGCCTCAGCGATCATACCCAGGGCGACGGCCTCTCCGTGTAGCAATCTGAATTTGGAAGCAGCTTCGAGCGCATGCGCAACAGTGTGACCGAAATTCAAGATCGCCCTTCGGTCTCGTTCCGATTCATCTTCGCTGACGACCTCTGCCTTGATCTCCACGCTTCGTTTTACCACCTGAAACAGAGCGCCGGTGTCGCGCTCGAGAATCCGTTCAGTTTCCGCGACCATGTGAGCGAAGAATTCGGCGTCAGCAATCACACCGTGTTTGACGGCCTCCGCCATCCCGGCCGAGATGTGTGCTGGCGGCAGGGTAGTGAGCGTGGCCACGTCTGCCACCACTACAGCGGGTTGATGGAACGCACCGACCAGATTCTTGCCGTACTCGGTGTCTACCCCGGTCTTGCCTCCTACCGAGCTGTCGATCATTGCCAAGAGTGAGGTTGGCACTTGAACGCACGGGACACCGCGCAGATACGTGGCCGCCACAAAGCCGGCCAGGTCTCCCGCCACCCCGCCACCCAGTGCGACTACTGCTGCGTCACGTCCCAGGCCGGCATCGAGCATCTGGTCGCTAATTGCTCGCCAGGTTTCACGGGTCTTGCTTCCCTCGCCGGCCGGAAATTCGTACAGATAACACCGTTCCTCACCACCGAGACCCCGAACCACTGTCTCGCCGTACAGACTGCCAACGTTGGAATCCGTGATGATTGCGTAGTGATGAGCTGGGCAGTGCTCCGCTACGATGTCTCCGATGTTGGCTAGGAGATTCTCACCAAGCAGTATCTGGTAGGTTCGCTCACCCAGTGGGACTGTTACTGCTGCAGTAGTTATATCGACACCTCGCCCTGGATGACGGTCACTGCTTGACCGCCCACGCGTACCTCGGTGATCTCGCCCCCGTTGCCTACGGCGACCTCGACGTGGATCATGCTCCGCCGCCCGATTTCCACTCCCTGCTCGACCGTGAGAGTACCGACCCCGTCGTGGGGCCGCACCACATTGTGCCACACGAGGTAGGATCCTAGTGCACCTGCTGCACTTCCGGTGGCAGGGTCTTCAGGTACCCCCAGACCAGGCGCAAACATGCGGCACCGTATTGCCGACTCACCATTCACAGTGTCCGCTGCGTAGCACATCGCGCAGTCGGTTCCGAACTCGCGCAACAGGTCCACCAATGTTCCACCCGACCCGCCACTTGGCAGGCTCTGCAATTCCTCCAACGACCGAATGGGCACCATGAGCTGTGGCAGAGCCGTGGAAACGACCTGTGGTGTCGGATGCTCCAACACCGTCTCGTTCGTTCCACCTAATGCCAGACCGAGTCGCTTCACGTCCTCTACCATGTCGCCGAAGTCGGGAAGCGCCTGCACCATCACTACTTCCTTCGGCTTTCCACCCTCCAGATGGATGTCTACCGGTAGAACCCCGGCCCCGGTTTCTTGTGTGATACGCTCAATGCCGTGGTCTGGCAGCGTTAGAAGTCCCAGTTCCGCCAGTATCCACCATGTGCCAATGGTGGGGTGGCCAGCCAATGGGATTTCTGCAGTGGGAGTGAAGAACCTGACTTGCCTGGTCGCCTGCTGTGATTGAAAGACAAAAGTCGTCTCCGAGAGGTTCATCTCCCGCGCCAGTGCTTGCATGGTGTCCGCATCGAGTCCTTTGGCATCGGGGAACACGGCGAGAGGATTTCCGGTGAGCGCAGTCTGGGTAAAGACGTCCGCCTGGACGAAGCTGTGTTTGGTCATGCTACCAAGTCAGGTCTCGGGTGTTGGCGCGGTGGTTGGCTAATCGAGCCAGTACGAAGAACAGGTCGGAAAGCCGGTTCAGAAAAGCCAGAATGACGGGCGACACGGTTTCCCCTTGGCTCAGGGCTACGACGCTCCGTTCTGCGCGGCGGCACACGGAGCGGGCCTGATGCAGCAAGGCGCTCTTGACCGAGCCGCCGGGCAGCACGAACTGCCGCAACTCGGGCAATTCCGATTCCGCGCCGTCGATTGCTGCTTCCCCTTGGATCTCGGTCAGCAACTCGATCTCGAACTCACAGGGTTCGGCGGCAGCAGCTGCGCCAATAGCGGAGTTCAACTCGTCCACATCCCCGTAGGCCGTCACCCGCGGGTCGCTTTTCAGGACCCGCTCCCCGCCGAACAATGAGGTCTGCCCGTCGTCTCCTGATCTCGTGTAGATCTTCACAAGTGCCAAGGTAGAGGCTCCGGCGGTGGGGCGGTAGGGCGTGGCTGGCCCTTCCGACCTTCCGCAAGCGCGCGGATACGGTATCATGAACTGTTATGCCAATTTGGGAGAGCAAATGAAGCTGTGGGACGGTGCATCCGGCCCACTCCGGGTAGCGATAGTGGGGTCAGGACCGGCCGGATTCTACGCCGCCGAGCACCTGCTCAAGCAGAAGGACCTGGCCGTACATGTAGACATGTTCGACCGGTTACCTACGCCTCACGGACTGGTACGCTTCGGCGTGGCTCCCGATCACGAAAAGATCAAGAAGGTGACCCGGGTGTTCGACCGGGTGGCCGAGAGGGAAGAGTTCCGATTCTTCGGCAACGTCGAGTTCGGCAACCACGTCACTCTAGACGACATGCAGCAGCACTACCATCAAGTGTGCTTCGCCACCGGCGCGCAGTCTGACAGGCGGTTGGGTGTTCCCGGTGAGGACTTGGAGAGAAGCCATCCGGCGACCGAGTTCGTGGCTTGGTACAACGGCCATCCCGATTTTCGTAATGCCAGCTTCGACCTTTTCGTGGCTCGGGTGGCTGTAATTGGCATCGGCAATGTGGCCGTGGACGTGGCACGGATACTCTGTCGCACCCCTGAGGAGTTGTCGAAGACGGACATAGCTGACTATGCGCTGGAGGCCCTGAGTAAGAGTCGGGTGCGGGAGGTGTTCATTCTGGGTCGGCGAGGGCCGGCGCAGGCGGCGTTCACCAACGCCGAGATCAAGGAACTGGGGGAGCTAGCGGGGGCTGACATCGCGGTGGTTCCTGATGAGGTTGCCTTGGATCCGCTCAGTCAAATGGAGGTGGATGCCAGTGAGGATCCGGCCCTGTCGCGCAAGGTGGCAATCCTGCAGGAGTATGCCGCTGCTACCCGCCCGGGGAAGCCTAGAACTCTAACGGTCCGGTTTCTGGTCTCTCCGATCGAGCTGGTGGGAGATGGCTCCGGTGGTGTCGCGGGTGTGCGGCTCGTCAAGAATGAGCTGCACCAAACTGCGGACGGATCGCTTCGTCCCAAACCGACGGATCAGTACGAAGATCTGCCTGTTGATCTGGTGTTCAGGTCGGTGGGCTACCGTGGAGTCCCGCTCGCCGACCTGCCGTTCGATGAGGCGCGCGGTATCATCCCCAACGACATGGGGAGAATTGTGTCACCCGACACGGGAGATTCGGCGCGCGGCTTATACGTTGCCGGTTGGATGAAACGCGGACCGACCGGTGTGATAGGCACGAACAAACCGGATGCCGCCGAAACCGTGAGCGCTATGCTGGAGGATGCAGCGGCCGGCAAACTCCTTGACCCGAATAGTCCCGATCCGAGCGAAATCGATCGCCTGGTTGCCGAACGGCAGCCGGCCTTCGTCTCGTACGAGGATTGGAAGCATATAGACGAAGTGGAAATAGAACGTGGCAAGACAAACGAGAGGCCCCGTGTGAAGTTCACGTCCGTGGCCGACATAATGGCCGAGTTGGGGCGGAAGCTCTGAAAGCCAGCCTTGTAAGTCTCGCTCTTTTCGCGGCAGTAGTACTGTCTCCCACCGCTCTTCAGGGCCAGGACCAGGATGAGAGAGACCTGGTAGTACGGGGTCTTTCCTTTTCGGGGAACCGGGCGATCGACGATGCCACGTTGCGCGCCTCGATTGCTACAAGCCAATCATCCGCTTTTGCCCGCTGGCCCATTGTCCGTGGTTTGGGCTTTCTGGGAGTCAAGCGCTATTTGAGCGAGACGCAATTCCGCAGTGATGTTTATCGAATTCTCGCACTGTATCGCCGCAGCGGATATCGCGAGGCCACGGTGGACACTGTCGTAACCCGCTCTAACGGGGATGTGAGGTTGCGGTTCGTGATCGATGAGGGTGAGCCGGTACGATTGACGGCATTCGACATAGCGGGCATCGACGACGTCCTCGACATGGAGAAGCTGGTGAGGAGGTTGCCTCTCCGAGTGGGGGATCCGTTCAATCTCGTTTGGCTGCAGATGTCCACCGACTCGATAGGTGCCTCGCTCAGGAACGAGGGCTATCCGTTTCCCGAGATCTTCGTGAACTTCGCCGTTGATACGGACGAACGAACTGCGAATGTGTCGCTCGAAGTCGTTCCCGGAACAAAGGCTATCATCGATTCCATCGAAGTAAGTGGTAACGTGAAGATCGACGAAGAGGTCGTGCGAAAGACGTTGTCGGTCAGGCCGGGAGACCAGTACAGCGAGGAGAAGTTGTTGCGCAGTGAACTGGATCTCTACCGTCTCAACTTGTTCAACTTCGCCAACGTCGCACTGCGGGACACCTTGCCTGCGGGACCGCGAGACACGACGGTAACGGTGGGAGTCAGGGTCTCGGAAGCGGCGCTGCGGAGGATTCGCCTAGGTGGTGGTTACGGAACCATTGACTGCTTCCGAGTTCTGAGTTCCTGGACGAGCTATAACTTTCTCGGAGCTGGCCGCACGCTGGAGTTGCAGGCTCGTTTCTCCAAGCTGGGTGCGGGAGCCCCTACCGACCTGGGATTCCAAAACGGCATCTGTCCGGCTCTCGGAGACGAGTCGCCAGAGCTCCTGATGCTCAACTACAACGTGTCGGCCAGTCTCCGGGAGCCGTTCTTTCTTTCCAACCGAACGAGCGCAGCTCTTACGTTTGGCGCCGAGCAGTTCACCGAGTTCAGGGCGTACTTGCGGCAATCCATAGGTGGCTCCTTCTCGGTCACATGGCTGCCCCCTTTCGAAATCCCGATCACCGGCTCCTATGCTTTGGGGAGGGCTAAGACCGTAGCCAATCCGGCCACGTTCTGTGCCTTCCTGGACGTCTGTCTGATCGAGGACACAAGGCTATTCACTGAGCCTCGGTTTCGGGCCACGCTTGGTTTGAGTCTTGTTTGGGACCGGTCCAACTCGATCCTCAACCCCACGAGGGGAAGGCGGCTCACGGTTGAGCTTCGACACGCGGACGATTATCTGGGATCCGATACACTGATTCAGTTTACGAGGGCAGTAGTCGAATTCGCAGCATATCATCGGGTTGCGCGGCGTGCAGTGTTCGCTTGGAGGGTCAGGGTCGGGGCCGTCGGAGCGCCACGCGTCCAGCTGGAGAGTGGGGAGACCCGGTACATTCCGTCAGAGGATCGGATGTACGGCGGCGGTCCTAATAGTGTGCGCGGGTATGCTCAAAACGAGTTAGGTCCTCTGGTCAGGGTTTTGGAAATAGACACGACCAGAACTCCTGCCGACAGCATCCTTCGAACGTCAGCCTCCGGCGGAGACCAACTCATCTTTGCCAATGCAGAACTGCGGTTTCCGCTGCCGATATTCAGCGGGCGAATGGTGGGGGCTGTCTTCCTCGATGCCGGCCAGGTGGTTGAGCGCGGCGATGACCTCGTAAACCTGGCGGACATAAGAGTCACGCCCGGTGTGGGCTTTCGGGTGGGAACCGCTCTAGGACCGATAAGACTCGACATCGGGTACAACGGTTATGAGCCTCGGCCGAGTATACTGTACGAGCTGATCGTTGGTTCAGAGGAACTGGTAGAGATAGACGAGGCATTCCAGCCTGAGTCGCCGAGCTTTCTCGGCAGGCTGAGGCTACACTTTTCCGTGGGGCAGGCTTTTTGAATCCGCGACGTTTCACGACTGCTGTCATTATGCTCGGGTTTTGGTTCCTGGGGATCGTCACGGGAATCGCAGCGGCCAGTTACGGCACCGAGTCCGGCAGGAATGTGCTCGCCCAGGCGTTGAGAGACGTGGCCAATAGTGCCGTTCACGGTTCGGTGACGATGGGAGAGATCTTCGGCTCTCTGCTGGGTAGCGTAGGCGCGAGGGACATCGTTGTGCGGGACGAGGACGGTGCCGTGCTTGCCGAGATCTCACAAATCCAGCTGGCTTACGGACTGCGGGATCTTCTCGGCGGTCGGATTGCCCTAGGGCGGCTCACCCTTACATCTCCCAACCTTTACCTCATCGACCGCCCGGGTCGCGGCTTGAACATAGAGGAAGTCCTCGGTCTCGGCGGACCTGGTGGTGACGGGCGCGGCCCGCTCATCTCGTTCCGTGACGTCCAGATCATAGACGCTGCGGTTACAATCATGAGCCCCGCCGATCGCGCCGATACCACTATTCATGAAGCCGAGGAAACGCCGGACGGCTACATGCGGGTACGCCGTATCACTGATCTGTACGCGCAGTTCCCCTACGTACGGGTTTCATCGCCGTTTCCGGGAGAAGAAGGAATCCAGATCGATGTAGCACGACTGAGTGCATCGGTCAGCGATCCGATGCTTCGGATTGGGTTCGCTCGTGGGCGCGTTCACATCACTGGTGATACCATCGCTCTGGCAATGGACCAGGTCGAGTTACCGGGATCCAGTGCTGAAGTGAACGGTTCGCTCATTGTCGAAGACGGGGACGTGCGTCCCAACCTGGATCTGCGGTCGGAGTTGTTAGCCACCGATGACGTGCGAGGTCTGGTATCTGAGGTGCCCGCTGGGATGGCAGCCCGGGGAGCATTTTTGATCCGGACGCCGTCGGATGGAGTGATGGAGTTTCACGGCGAACCTTTTGCGATTGAAGGGTTGGGTGGTGGTGGTGAGGCTCGCGGACGTCTGGCAATGGTGCTCGGGCCCGAAAGTAATTGGGCTTTCAGAAATACCCGGCTGGATCTGGAAGATCTCGATTTGGAGTACATCCGCAGTTTCTTCGATACGCTACCACTCGCAGGACGTGCGACAGGATACTTCGAGGCAGACGGGCCGAAGGAGGAATTGAGCCTTGGGCTCAACGTCACATACCTGGATTCGGTGATCGAAGGTTGGCCGGCGACAATGATCAATGGAGCGGGGACTGTTTCCATTGGTGTGCCGGGGGAGGTCGTGTTCAGTGGCTATGAACTCCACGATGCCGCCATCGACATGGCGACGGTGCGGCGATTGCTTCCCGGTATAGACCTGCAGGGATTGCTCTACGGTTCAGGACGTCTCGATGGCCCATGGCTGCAGCTCTCGTTCGAGGGTGACCTGAGGCACGTTGCTGTGCCACCACTCGAGACCCGGGCTAGAGGCAACCTTAGCTTCGACGCCCGCGGTGACACACTCGGGGTATTTGCGGATCTCTTCTTCGATTCGCTCAACCTGGACGGGCTCCGTTCGTCGTATCCGGAGTTGGGTATCGGTGGCTCGTTCAGGGGTGCCACTCGAATTCGCGGCTACACCGACTCCCTATGGGTAGACGCAGATCTGGCAGGATTGGCCGGGGCCGTGTCCGCTGAGGGTGCTGTCATCATTCTCCCCGAGCGGAAGGGAACACACGAGCTCTACTTGGGGGTTTCGCGCCTCAATCTGAACGAGTTGTCCGGTGGGCTCCCTCGTACTGATATGTTCGGTCGGATCGTGGGGAGTGGGATAGCGGATATACATGACGGGCCACGCGCTATCGCGAACGCGGTTTTCCGGAGCTCCTCCGTTCAGGGAGTGGTGCTGGACACTGTGCTGGTTGATCTGGTCATAGAAGACAGCACTCTCAAACTGGACACGCTCGACGTGAGGGGTAGATCCGTGCACGCGAGTGGCTCAGGTGAGATAGGGCTGTGGGACTCTCGTCGTGGCAGCATCGAGGCCACGATAGAGACCGACTCGATCGGTGCTATAGAAGGAATACTTGCGCCGTTGTTCGGACCGGCGGAAGAAGTCGATGCAGAGGACGAGCCTGCAGGCTCGTTGGCCGCCGACCTGAAGCTAGACGGCGCGTTATCAGACTTCGAACTGTCGGGACAACTTCGAGGGCTGAGGGTATCACGAGTTCCGTTCTATGCGTCGGGTCTGCAGCTAGATGGGCGGTGGAAGTGGCCGGAAGGGAACGTCGACATTGACGCTACGGTGGACTCGGTCGATCTGGCCGGATTCGGTTTTACCCGAGTAGTGCTGCAAGCGCATGGGCGAACGGACTCACTCTCCTGGCTGGGTCGCTCACGCTTTGGAAGACAGAGCAACGAGCAATGGATTGCGCGAGGGCAGCTGCTGTCGGCGAACGGCCAATACGCCCTTCCCGTGGATCTCCTGGGCTTTCAGCTGGCAACTGGAGCCTGGCATGCTCAACAGCCGCTCGTCCTTCATGCAAGCGGTGACGGCATCGATTTCTCGGAGGCGATTATCGCCAGCAACCTCGGCGCCGGTAGTATGGTTGTGAACGGACGTTTGCCGTTCAAAGGCGAGGCCGGCCTCACGACGACGATACTGGCGCTGCCGGTAGCCGATCTGTGGGCTTTGCTGCAGCGGGAGTTTGACGCGGTAGAGGGGCAGATCAACGGTACGTTCTCGCTGGGAGGCACGGTTGACTACCCGACAATGTCACTCAGGGTGAGCCTCGCGGAGGCGAGGTTCGGCGATTTCACGGCGCCGCAGTTTCAAGTGAGAGCGGACTACCGATTCCAGCGACTCGATGCAGATATCAGCGCCCGGCGAAGGGGCGAAGAGGTCCTGAGTGTCAACGTCGAGCTGCCGCTCGACTTAGCGCTCAAGAAGATCGAGACGCGTCAACTGCCAGGCAGGGTCTCGGTGCTCGCACGTGCTGACAGCGTCGACTTGTCGTTGCTGGACGCGGTCACGCCGCTCGTTCGTAGCCTCGACGGAACACTGGATGCGAACTTCGGTATCGCGGGAACCTGGGAGAACCCTGAACTGACCGGGACTCTCGCAATTGCGGATGGCAATGGCAGCTATCCTGCTATCGGCGTGCGGCATCAAAACATCAATGGATCATTCCGGCTCTCTGGCGACACAATTAGCGTTGAGCAACTTTCGTTGAACAGCGGTCGGGGCAGTGCCGACATTTCAGGATTTGTGCGACTTGAGGAGTTGAGCCGCCCCGTGCTCGACTTGCGGCTAGCCGCCCGTGAATTCCACGCACTCGACGTCCGCGACTTTCTGTCGCTGACGGCAACGGGCGATCTCGCAATGCGAGGTCCCGTTTTCGATGCTACGCTCACCGGACGGGGAACGGTTACTCGGGGGGTGCTGTACTTTGCCGACCTCATTGAGAAGCAGCTCGTGAGTTTCGAGGACACTTTGTTGTTCGCTGAGTCCGAGTTGGTCGACACGATGGCGATCCGCCGGGAGGGCCTTGGGGCGAGGTTTGAGAATCGACTTTACAACTCGCTGCGTGTCGACAGTCTTCAGCTCGAGATGGGATCCGACGTTTGGATGCGTTCGAGCGAAGCGAACATCCAGTTGCTAGGAGACCTGATCGTCAGCAAAGAGAGAGACCAGTATCGGCTGAACGGAACCCTGCAAACCCCACGCGGCACCTATCGCCTTTCGCCCGGGCCGTCTTTGGTTCAGTTGGTCGCCACTCGTGAGTTCACCGTTACTCGGGGAGAGGTGACTTACTTTGGAACTCCGGACCTGAATGCGGCAATCGACATCGAGGCAAGCCACGACGTGCACAGCGTTCGGGGAGAAGACCTGACGGCATTCGTACACATCGGTGGCACGCTGTACGATCCGAGGCTGCGATTCAGCAGCGACGTGCAGCCGCCGATCTCTGAGACTGAGGTCCTGTCATACTTGTTCTTTGGTGCGCCGAGTGTCGAGGCGTTTGCAGGATCCGGCCAAGGTTCCCAAACGGATCAGCGCCTGGTGCAGCAGGGGCTCAATCAGTTTCTTGCGGCAGTGTCGGGTCAGCTGGAATATTCGCTCATATCCGATTTCAACGTGCCACTGGACTACGTGCAGATCCGCCCCAGTATTTACGGTAACGAGCTGGCCGGCGTCGACTTGGCTTTGGGAAAGCGACTCGGTGAGAAATGGTTCGTGACCCTGAGCCCGCGCTTCTGTCCGGGGCAGGAGGTGTTCGCCCTCGAGAATCTGGAGAATGTGGGAGCCAGTCTCGAGTACCGGTTCACAAAGGAGTGGATGTTCCTCGTGAGTGGTGATCCCGTACAGGGTTGCGCACCGTTTGGGTCCAACCTGCTGGCGCCGAAGTACCAGTTCGGTGTGGACCTTCTTTGGGAAAAGCGGTATTGATGGCCCAAGCCCTCCTCATCCACAATCCATCCGCCGCCCGAACCCGGCCCCGCATAGTCGAGTCGATCTGTGATGTGTTCTCGAGTGCGGGTTGGACCATCGAAGCGCCGGGGACCCGAGGTCCCGAGCATGCCGGAGAGATAGCGCGTCAGGGGGTCACAGCCGGCGTCGACGTCATCGCCATATACGGGGGTGATGGGACGATCCACACGGTTGCCGGGATGGTTGGTGACAAGGTGCCGCTCGGCCTCATCCCCGGGGGTACCGGGAACCTGCTTGCGGGCAACCTCAGACTCCCCCGCAATCCTACCAAGGCCGCAAAGGTGATCGTGCGGGGGTCCCCAAGGCATCTCGACCTGGGGCGGATGACCTGCAACGGTTCATCCAAGTACTTCACTGTTGCTTGCGGCGCCGGTTTCGACGCGGAGCTGATGGCGGGCACGTCGGGCCTGTCGAAACGCCGTTGGGGGATGGGGGCGTACGTGGCGACGGCTTGGCAGATCTTGAGCAAACAGCGCTCTGCACCATTCCGGATAACGGTCGACGGCAAGACTCACGAGCTCGAGGCGGCATCGGTACTGGTGGCGAATTGCGGTGAGTTCATCCCTCCTTTCTTCAGATTGAGGGAGGGGATCTCTCCGTATGACGGCGTGCTCGATGTCGTCGTGCTGAATGCCAACGGAGTCATCCAGAGCGCAGTGGTAGTCCTCCAAATGCTGATGGGACTGGGAAGTGACGGCCGCCGTATCCATCACATGCCGGGCCGGAAGGTGACGGTCGAAACCGACGAACCAAGGTGCGTCGAGCGCGACGGAGACCCGGCAGGGATGACACCGTTCACGGCGGACGTGACTCCGAGCGGTATCAGCGTCATACTTCCATGAGAAGAGGTGATCCCGCTGGCCAGATAGTTGTCGGCAGGTCAGCCGTATCCGGATCGATTGCTGCTGGAGGTACTCGTGGGTGAACGCGATGGAATGGTCTGCCGTTCGTGCGGCAACGAAGAACGTGCTTCCGAGGGCTACCCATGCGCCGATTGCGGCACGTTCATCTGCGTCATCTGCTCGATGCGGGGTGTGACGCTTTGCAAGGAATGTGCTGCAAAGAATGAACCGGATGCCGGGACAGAAGTCGACAACGAGTAGTGCGTAGAATGGAAGGAATGTCCCTGGCTCTCAACTCTCCTCGACCCTCGCGCGAATGCATCGGATTACAGACGTAACTGGTATCCTCGTTGGTCACACAACCGATACGAAGGCCGGAACCGGTTGCACCGTGCTGCTGGGTCCCGAAGGTGGGATGCGCGCGGGTGTCTTCATCCGCGGTCGCGCCACCGGAACAAGAGAGTTGGACGCCCTGTCTCCCGGCCACTTGGCCCCGGTTATTCACGCAATTCTGCTGACCGGTGGCTCTGCCTTCGGACTCGGAGCAGCAGACGGCGTAATGCGATGGCTCGCTGAGCGTGGTCGTGGGTTCGATGTGGGTGTCGGCGTGGTCCCCATCGTTCCGGCTGCTGTGATTTTCGACCTGACGTTTGGCCAGGTGCAGTGGCCGGACCCCGCTGCCGGATACCAGGCATGTGACGCGGCGGGGCCGGCCGTGGAGGAAGGAGCAGTTGGCGCCGGCACGGGCGCCACAGTCGGCAAGGCAACTGGTCCGACCGGGGCGATGAAGAGTGGCATCGGGACTTGGGCGGAAGTGAGTGGCGACGTGGTGGTGGGGAGTCTCGCGGTGGTAAATGCGTTTGGCGATGTGAGGGATGATTCGGGCGAGATCCTGGCCGGAGCCCGCAGCGGCGATGGATTTGCGGACGCACACAGCTACCTTGCGGACGGCGGAAAACCGGGTGGCGCCTTTGCTCGCCAGGGCTCCAACACCACGCTGGTAGTCGTGGCGACGAATGCGGATCTGAATCGGCAAGAGCTGACGTCGGTAGCCCAGATGACGACCGATGCGTTGGGGCAGCGAATCACTCCGGTCGGGACCATGTATGACGGAGACGTCGTTTTCGCAGTCTCGGTAGGGGGAGCATCCCCTCGCTCGGCGCTCTCAGTCGAACTATTGGCACAACGGGTCACAGCCATGGCAATCGAAAGGGCCGTACGGATGGCGGTTGGGACTGAGCGAGTCCCCGGCTTGGGCGGTTAGCCGAAAGGAGAGGGATGCAGGCAGTTATCATTCAGGCTATGCCAGAACCGGTAGATAGATGAAGCTCATCCTGTTTGACTTGGACGGCACGGTACTCTGGACTGATGGAGCAGGTCGTTCGGCGATCCGGCAGGCTCTCATCGAGGAAATGGGTACTGCCGGGCCGATAGACGACTATGCCTTTGCAGGAAAGACCGACGTACAGATTGTGCGAGATCTGCTCACCGCGGCGGAGCATCCCGATGCGCACAGCGACGAACACGCCACGCGGGTATGCAATCGGTACGCGGAGTTACTCGAATCCGAACTCAAGTTGCCGCATCGGAACTTGCGAGTGTTCGACGGTGTGCCGGAGCTGTTGGCGCGGCTAGACATGCGCGCCGACGCCGTGGTAGGACTGCTGACGGGAAACATCCCCATTGGTGCGCGGCTCAAGCTCGCGGCCGTAGGCCTCGACCCCGATCGGTTTCGAGTGGGGGCGTACGGGTCGGACGCTTTGAAGCGTGAAGGCCTACCTCTGATAGCTGCTCAGCGCTCCGCAACTCTCATGGGTCACGTCCCTCACGGCGACGAGGTGGTGATCATCGGCGACACGCCTTCGGATGTGTCCTGCGGTCAGGGCATTGGAGCCAGAGCGATCGCCGTTGCGACAGGCCCGTTCTCGGTGGCCGAACTACAGGCCGCCGGCGCCTTCGCGGTCTTCCCGGATCTGACGGACACAGACGCGGTGGAGTCGGCCATCTTCGCATGAGCAACCCGAAGTTGTTGTTGCCGCTTCGGGTGCCTGAGCTGGGTCCGTCGCTCGGCAAGCTGGTCTCCGGCAGCGAACGGCGGGCCGGCTGGATTCCACTGGATGAGATCCGCTACCAACTCGCGACCAGGATCATCGACGGTGCAGGTGAAGCCCGCCGGCTGGCTGCGAACGAGGAACGGGCATCCGCGCTCGCCGCCATTGGGCGGGTGGCCTGGCAAGAGGCGTGGGACGAGGCCATCGCCAGCACAGCCGGGACCTTGGCTGATCGCATCTCGGCGCACTTGGAGGCAGAGGCTGTGGCGGTGGGAATGAGTCGCAAGCGGCGGGTTCAGTTGGGAGTTGGCGAAACCGATCGCCGTGCCTTGGCTGCCCGGCTCGGCTCGGCGGGGGCGAATCTCATTCCTGTGTTGGATGTGCTTGAACGCGACGCCGTTGGAGCCGCGAAAGCAACCGGATTGGAGCCGGACGCCCTGGAGAGATGGCAAGAAACCCTGAAGCTGGCTGCCAGGCGTTTGGAGGCGGCGTGGTTGGCCCTCGAGCGGGCGGTTGAAACAGAGGGCGATCGCTGGCACGCGGTCGCTGATGAGGTGGCAGGGTGGCGGAAACCGCTTTGGCCCGTCTACGCCGTCGGGATCGTGATCGGTGCCGTCGTGCTCTGGCTGGGTCTCGTTTTCGGGGGGTACGTAAGTCCGCCGGGATGGCTGGAGCGGGCGTGGCACGTGGTGTTTGGGATATGAGCATCCTCTCCGTGGGACTGGACCTGGTCGACGTCGACCGAGTCAAGAAGCTGCTCGGACGTTTCGGCGAGAAGGCTCTCGACCGGCTGTTGACTGATGAGGAACGAGAGTACTGCCTCGCGATGGCACACCCGGCGCGGCACATAGCAGCAAGGGTGGCAGCGAAAGAGGCGGCCTACAAAGCTTTATCCCAAGGTGGAACACACCGGTTGTTCTGGTGGCAGGATGTTGAGGTCAAACGGGACGGCCAAGGCCGGCCATCGGTCATATTCCATGGCCGGGCCAAGGAAAGCGCCGACGAACTGGGCGTATCCGGAGTCCTGATATCACTCACCCACGCGGATACCCACGCAGCGGCTGTAGTAATTCTGGTTGGTTAACTCGGTTGAATTGAGCCGGACAGGCGTCTAGATTGCGCGGCTCGATTTTCGAAACGGGCCTGATCCAACTAATGCGCTGCGGAATCCAATTGGGCATCACGCTGTTACTGGCGGCGGTGTCTTCCCAACAGCTGTTAGCACAAGACGATCCCAGTGCTACCGCACGGCGCATAGCCGATGTGACCGCCATTGCTTTGGACGAGTACGTCGTTGGAGTAATCGGCGGCCGGGTGGTCAGCGAAGATGAGTTACGGGAAGCGCGGCTGTTCATCGAAGAAGCGCGCCGCGCTGCCGATCAACTTCCTGCCGATGCCCGGGACGCAGCACTTCCTTTCCTGAACGAGCTAGCCGCAGGCGTCACGGCGTTGCGGCCCCTCCCCGATCTGCGACGGCAGTTGACCGGCTTACGGGAATCACTCGAGCAGACGTTGAGCGTCATCCTCGACCCGATGCCAACGGGGCCACCCTCGCTGGTTAGAGGAGAGGAACTCTACGCTGAGAGCTGTCAGCAGTGCCACGGACCGGCTGGTGCGGGAGACGGAACCTTGGCCGCCAGCCTTGATCCCCCGCCGGCCGATCTCACGGATACTGCAGCGCTCCGCTCCAGCAGTCCGGTCGACTTCTTCCGCAAGCTGAACGTAGGCGTGGCCGGAACGGCAATGCCCGGCTTCAACGAGCAGTTCGGGCTCGACGATCGTTGGGCGCTGGCCCTGTACTCGTCTCTGCTGCGCTATACACCGGAGCAGCTGAATGAAGGTGCAGCTGAGCTCAGCCGCCTTTGCGACGACTGCGACCTGGTCGTGAGCGATTTCGAACTCACCGCGTTGCTAAGTGACGACTCACTTGCGACGCTCGTTGCCGCGCGAATGAATCGGTCCCGGGAGCAGGCGTCGATGTCTACGGTTGCCTACGCCCGCGCTGCAGGTGCCATCGAGCGGCTCGGAGGCAATGGTGCGCTCGCCGCTGCCCGCGTGGTGGCAAGGGCCAAGCAAGAGGTAGCGTCGGTCATGGAGGTAGCCCGGAGTGGAGAGGGGCAGGCTGCAGCCACCGGCGTGCTGGATGCCTATATCGTTTTCGAAGAGATCGAGACGTCAGTGCGGGCTCGCAATGGGCGGGCTGCGACCCGTGTCGAGCAGGCGTTCACGCAATTAAGGGGGGCGCTGCTGTCCGGCGGCGCGTGGGCCGATGTGGTCGAGGCCCACCTCGAGGTCGACGAGTCGCTCGATGGCGCTCTCGCTATCTTGAATCAGACTTCGTCGCCCACCTCTCTGTTTGGCCAGTCATTCGTGATAATGTTGCGCGAGGGTCTGGAGGCGATCCTGATCATCGGCGCCTTGATGGCGTTTCTCGTAAAGGCTGGCGCGCCGGAGCGGAAGAGTGATGTCGGGTGGGGTGTCGTCGCAGCGCTCGCTGCGAGCGCGCTGACTGCGGTCGGCTTTTCAACCATGTTCCGCAGTGCGAGGCAGCATCAAGAAGCAATCGAAGGTATTACGATGCTCGTTGCAGCCGCCGTGCTGTTCTGGGTCTCGTACTGGTTGGTGTCCAAGATAGAGTTGCGTAAGTGGCAGGA
>JBDGZZ010000088.1:0-13765 GCA_039588335.1 Gemmatimonadota bacterium
CATCCTGGTGAGACACGCCGAAAAGGCAGGGGACGGAGTCGATCCCGACCTGACCGAGACCGGTCGAGAGCGGGCCCGGGCTCTGGCGCACGCTCTGGGCGAACTCGAAGCGAGTGCCGTTTATGCTACGCAGTATGTGCGGACCCGCGAGACTGCTCGCCCACTGGCAGAACTTCTCGGCCTCTCGGTGACGGTGATCGAGGCAACCAGAGATTATGTCGGTGAGATGGCTTCTCTGATTCGCGCCGAACATGCCGGGGAAGTAGTAGTGGTGGTTAGCCACAGCAATACGGTTCCAGCAATCATCGAGGCATTAGGGGCTGGGCCGGCACCCACCATAGACGATAACGAGTACGACGACCTCTTCGTCGTCACAGTCGGGACGGACGGCCGAAGTAGCTTGCTGCAGCTACGGTACGGCAAGGAGACGCCCTAGATAGCGACCCGACAGCTCCATGGCATGGTGAGTCAACGAGCCACGGAGATGTAAACGAAAGAAGCCCCGCTTAGCGGGGCTTTTCCCAATGGCCAGGTAGGGAATTGAACGGCCGGCACGAGGATTCTCAGGGCACCAAGCACGTTCTTCTACTTCACTCCCACTCGCCCAACGATCTCCGCAAAACGCGGGTCTGACCGCAGCGGCTCGTAGCCCGGATCGATGTGAACGTAGATGAGTCCGGCAGAGCGTGACTTGAGAGCCTCGTCGAGACAACCGAAGGCACGATCGAAGTTTCCCACAGCAGCATAGCCCATTGCCAGCACTTCCGCGCGGATGTAGTGCGTAGCGGCTTCCCCTTGCAGCCTCTCGAGAATCGCCTGTGCTTCTTCGTCCTGTCCCAGAGCTGCCAGTGCACGGACCAGGTGGGCATCGTAGGACCGCACACTCGACTCCAGCGCCTGGCCTTTCCGGTACCACTCCAGGGCGAGATCCGGCTTCGCGGTTGCCAGGTGCGCCGAGCCGGTATCCAGGTAGGCCTGGAAGTAGTTCGAGTCGATCTCCATCGTCTTCCGGCTCTGCTCGATTGTGCCTTCGTGGTTGCCTGAGTACAGGAGAAAGCGCGCCAGCCAGCGGCTGAAGTGCGCGGACAACGGATCAAGCACGAGCGCCTGCCGCATCTCATCGATCGCCTGGTCGAGTCGCCCAACCGAGGGCAACACGCTTCCGTAGACGAAGTGCGCGTCGGCAGAGTTGGGATTGTGCTGAACCGCCTTCCTCAATTCCCTTTCGGCGCCCGCGAAGTCCCACTCGTACCAGCAAAGCACCTTGCCCAACGCAGTGTAGGCGTCGCCGAGGGACGGCTCGAGGTCGAGCGCCCGGGTCGCCGCCGCCTTGGCCCGTGGGTAGGCTTCATCAGGAACCACCCAGTCGTCCGCTAGAAAGCTCCAGCAATCCGCAATCCCCGCGTACGCCCGAGCGTATCCTGGATCTTCCTCCAGCGCCTGGTTGAAGAAATCGAGTCCCCTTCGCAGATCGGTCTCCGTGAACCTGTTGTAGAAGAACCGTCCCTTCAGGTAGAGATTGTACGCCTCCAAGTTTCTGGTGGTCGGCACCACGAGCGACCCCTCTCCGCTACCCAACTTGACCTTCAGGGCCTCCGCTATTGCCCTCGAGATCTCGTCCTGGATCGCGAACACATCCTCTAGCTGCCGGTCGTAAGTTTCGTTCCACAGGTTGTACCCGTTGGTCACATTGGTGAGTTGCGCGGTGATACGAATGCGCTGGCCCACCTTCCTCACGCTCCCCTCCAACACGGTCGCTACTCCCAGCTTGTCACCGATTTCCCGAACATCGACCTTCTCGCCTTTGAAGACGAAACTGGAGGTGCGGGACGCCACCTGTACGTCGGGGACCTTACCCAGAACGTTGATGATCTCCTCAGTCATGCCGTCGCTGAAGTACTCATTTTCGGGATCGGCACTCATGTTCCTGAGCGGCAAGACGGCAACCGAGCGCTTTACCTTGGGTGTCGCCTCGATCTTGAGAAGTCCGTCCGGTGTGGCTCCCGTTCTTCCCTGCACCTCTCGAAGTGCCGCTGCGAATTCCACCGCCGTCTGATACCGGTCCACCGGCGTCCGCGCCAACGCCTTCGTGACGGCCGCGTCGATCTCTGCCGGCACATCGCGAACTACCGTCACGTGAGGTGTGGGGGCTATGAACCGTTTGGCTATCACCGCCTGAGCGGTTGGGCCGGTGTAAGGGGGCTCGCCCGTCAACATCTCGAACAGCACACAACCGAGGCTGTAGAGATCGCTGCGGCCGTCCACGTCATATTCGGCCGAAGCCTGTTCCGGACTCATATAGGCCGGTGTCCCCACAACCAGTCCGGTCTGAGTGATGGCTCCCTCAGCAGAGCTCACGGCCTTGCCGATGCCGAAGTCGGCCACCATGGCTGTCCCCTCATGCAACAGGATGTTTTCCGGTTTCACATCCCGATGGACGATTCCCTGACGGTGAGCATAGTCGAGTGCCGAGGCTACTTCCTGTGTGATACGCAACGCCTCATCGAGATCCAACTGACGCATCGCGTCCATCCTCTCGCGCAGGGAGGCCCCCTCCATGTTCGGCATCACGTAGAAGAGGAAGTCACCCGCCTTGCCGGAATCGTGGAGCGGTAGGATGTGTGGGTGGTTTAGGCCAGCCGCGATCCGGATCTCTCGCAGAAACCGCTCGGCTCCGATCTCAGATGCCAGCTCGGGCCGCAGGGCCTTGAGTGCCACTTGCCGATCGTGCCGCTCGTCTCTGGCGAGAAACACGACCGCCATACCACCTTCGCCCAAAGTTCGCTCCAGGGTATAGCGGCCGCGTAGCCCGTCCTGCAGAGGCTCGAGAAAGTTGGTCATGTTTGATCAGAGGGTGAGGTTCCGACGAGGCGGTCTGGTGACTCTTTCAATTTCCTGCGACTCCTGTTGTCCGAGGCGATCATTAGAGTATCAGGTTGAACCATATATGGCCAGCATAGTTAACGTGGTTTGCAGCATCGGGCGAGTAGCCGGTCCACGCCGCCACCCACAGGGCATGTCCACTTTGTTTGGGTTGATCGAAACTCCCATCGTGATCTCGCCACGCTGACAATAGAGCCCTTAGCTTAGAGTCAGGACCAGTGAGCCATGAACATACCGCCGGCGTTGCCCTTGCTAGCGCTGCTGCCGTTGGCAGCCTTCGGATGCGAGAGACCATCCGTGCAGCAGGACGCGAGCACGACCCGAGACAGTGCGGGTGTCCGCATCGTGGAGAACCTACGAGCAACATGGATGGCTCCATGGCAGATAGGCACCCAACCACTGCTCAGCATCGGGAGCGTCGGAGGAGATCCAGACCACGAACTCGACCAGGTCACCGGTGCGGTCGGGTTACCGGGCGGTCGGATCGTCGTGGCGAACGGAGGGCGCCTCGAATTGTTGTTCTACGATGGGGATGGGAATCTCCTCCACAGGGCAGGAGGGCGCGGAGGGGGCCCTGGGGAGTTCCAGTCGTTGGAGTGGCTATCCCGATACGGGCCCGATTCCATCCTGGCTCTGGATGTCCGAGGTCACCGCGTGTCCTATTTCGATGCTGAAGGAAACTTCGCACGTTCGGTGCGCCTCGAGCCGAATGCTCAGATCCCCTTCCCCCGTCCCGTGGGGTTCTTCGGCGACGGAAGCCTCCTCGCGACTCAGGGCACCTTCATCCTCGGGGGCGACCCGCCGGTCAGAGCGGAACGAACGCAAGAGCCCCTCTTCCGCTACGAGTCCAACGGGAAAACCGCGATCCTGCTTGGGTCGTTTCCCGGGCCTGAGTGGGTCATCGTTCCGACGGGCCCAGTCGGAAGCGCGCTGGAACGGCGCCACAGGCCCTTTGGCCGCGCAACCGCCTTCGCCGCCGCGGGTGACCGATACTACGTTGCCGACAACGGGACTTATGAAATCCGCGTGTATTCTGTTGCTGGCCGGCTTATCCAAGTGATCAGGAAAGCGGCTGCCCCTTTCGTACTCGAGGATGCGGACATCCGGGTGTACGAAGATTCGGCGCTCGCAGCTGCGGATGACCGCTCGCGGCCTCAGATCCGAGTTCTGTTCGAGAACCTCCCGCCTCCGCCACGAACCCTTCCCGCCTACGCACCCGACATCCACGTCGACGGCGACCTCAACGTCTGGGTCCGGGAATCCTCCCGGCCGGGCCATCAGCGCTCCGAGTGGAGCGTGTTCTCGGCCGAAGGGAAGCTCCTGGGCACGGTTGACATACCTCCAGGCGTTGACGTCCTGGAGATCGGGGCTGATTACGTTCTCGGCCTGCAACGCGACACACTGGACGTAGAGTACGTACGGAAGTTCCAGCTCCGCAGAGAGCGCTCTCGGGTGTCGAGACACAGCACTTCGCCCAAACGAAATGCGTCCACACTAGGGAGCGGGTCCGGCCCTTTTCACCTGAAGGTGGAAGAATGAAGCCGTCGACAGCCTTGCTTGTCATCGACGTACAGGTCGGTGCATTTGACGCGAAGCTGATTCCGGCGATAGATGGCGCCGCCCGTAGTGCCGATTGGCACGTCATCTTTGTCCCGCACTGCGCTCTGGAACCGCCTCGAGTTCCCGGAGCATTCACTGAACTAGAGTGTAGTATAGGGTTGGAGTACCTCAGTAGTTCGCTGAGCAGGTGAGCTACCCGTCTCTCTTTGGTGTCTCAGTCTGCACCGAGGTCGCCATGTACCACGTTCACTTGTCCACAATCACGCTGACTTTGGTAGCCGTAGCCGCGGTCGCAGCTGTCGGCTGCGCTTCGAGACAGGAACGGGATCTGAGCGGCAGGCCGCCTGTTGGCGAGATCATCACCGCTGAGGAGATACAGAGAACCGGAGCCTCCACTGCTTGGGAAGCACTCAAGTTCACTGTGCGCTCCCATCAGTTCGTTGAGAACCGCGGTCAGCCGGTGCGGATCTTTTCCACCCGCGGTGTCGGTAGCATGGTTCTCAGGGAGGAGCCACTCCTCTTTGTGGACCGGGCTCGGCTGTCCGACATACAGCTACTCCGGCAGATGCCAGCCCATCACATTCTCACCATCCAGGTGTTGAACGGCAACGACGGTACGACGTACTTCGGCACCTCTGCTGTGGCGGGAGTGATTCTCATCGAGACCACCATGGGGGCTGACACCACAGGCGCGTCGATCCCCGCGGGCACGGCGACTTCGTAGCTCCGGGACAACCATGCCCCGTTGTGAGGCAACCCGCCGGCCCCATCCACCGCGCGCGAGGTGGCCCGGACAGCAGGTCGAAATACGGGAGGCAACCCGATCGGGTCGCCTCCCGTTGCATTTCGGCTCGGACCATCGCCGGCTATGGATTACGATCAAGGCACGCGGTGAAGTTGGGGTTGTTCTCCTCATCCTGCGGGATGGGGAAGTTTACATCGATGCCGTAGGTGGAACCGGCCTTGAAGTACGCACCAGTCGGGAACACCGACTCGGCATCACGTCCATACTGGCGAATCAGCCGTCTCAGGTCTCCGAGACGGTGACCTGTTGAGAACAACCAAAACGCCCTCTCGCGGAACTGCAGATCCTCGCGGCCCACTGCTGTGCCAGGATCGGTGAGTGGTGCCAGGGTGCCGCCAGGCGGATTGTCCCGATACAGGATTGGGGCCAGGGTGCCGAAGTCTGCACGTAGTTGGTTCAGGATCGCCAGCCACCCGGCTGCGTCACCGTCTCGCAGGGCCGCCTCAGCCTCGATGAGGCGTGCTTCGACGCCAGTGACCAACGGCACGGCATCGCTGCGGCTCTGATAGTTCTCCAGTACCCACAACTCCGAGGTCTCGTCGAATCCCATCCTCGGGTCCAGCACCGTGACGATCCGGGGATCACCCGAGGAGCGGAAGTCCAATCCGTTGATTCCTTCGTTATCGCCCACGGACCAACGCTTGGCCGTGAAGTTGAACTCATAAATGTCGTTCCGTTCTCGGGCCGAGTTGTTGGAGTGCTCCACGTAGAGGACGAAGTCGTCGGGCACGGCGGCTACCGCTGAAGCTGCAGCGGCAGGCTGGTCGAGGTTCAAGAGGGCCCGGGCTCTGCCGATACGCGCCATGTTGAGAATGGCGCTGCTCGCAGAGGCGTGGGCTATCACCTCGTCAAAATGTGCTACGGCCCTGTTGAAGATCTGCTCAGTTGTCTCGGGTTCGCCGAATACGATCGCACCGGTATCCGGCGCAGAGCTGAACGGAACTCCGGAACAGTAGTTCTCCCCGAAGGCTATGTACGTGAACCCGGCGTACGTCAACAACTCGGGGATTCGCTCGTCGACGCTGGGATCGGCAACGAACTGCTCGATCTTCTGCGCCGCTCCCTCTAAATCCACGCGAGCGCGTTGTAATCTGAGGTACACCCCGGCCATCGTATTGTTGTCCGTCGGGATGATGCGGAGTTCCACCTCCTGTCGGGTTGGGAATGTCCCGGAGTGCATCCACTCGTCGCTCATGAGTCCCGAGGACATGATCTGGTTGTCGGTCTGCCCGCCGCCGGCGTAGGCGAACACAAAGTTCCCCAGGGCCCCGTTGCGCAGGGTCTGAAGACCGAGTTCGTCCGCTAGGTTATCCGGTGTCACGATGTCGGGATCGCTGACATCCAGCAGCCCTTGACACGCCACCAGGGGCAAGACGAAGCCCACTAGCGTGACTGTAAAGGGCGAGACGAACCGGTGGTTCCGCTCCCGGCGCCTGCTGCTATGCATAGTCGTTGTCGTTTTCATGTCGTTATCCCTCATCGTTCAGAACGTTACCTGTATACGGGCGGTCCAAGATCGAACCTGCGGTTGGGTGAGGAACTCCAGCGATCCGAAATTCCCGGTGCCTCCCTGCACCTCCGGATCAAGACCTGTATAGTCGGTAACGGTGAACAGGTTGCGTCCGGTGACCGTTAGGTTCAGCCGGCTGCTACCAAAGGCCTGCGCCCAGCTGTCGGGCGCAAGGAACGTGAACGACAACTCCCGCAGCTTGATGAACCAACCGGGCTCGAGAAATCCGGTCAGTGTCTGCACGCTGGACCGCTGTGTCTGAGCGCGTGCCTGTTCATCGAGGGATGACTCTGGATCGTTCAAGCCCTGGCATATGTTGAAGCGGCAGCGGAACGCCTCGGTGAAGTTGTTCATGCGGTGACCACCGCGGTAGTCGAGCAGACCGCTGATACGTACCCGACCGCCGATATCGACACTGGTAGTCAACGCCGCTTCGTACCGCGGTCGCGCATAGCCCTGATACTCGGTGGTGTCGCTGAAGGTGAGTTCATCCGTCGTGATGATCCCGTCACCATTAGCATCGTCGTACGTGTACGACTCCTGGAAGTACGCGCCAAGCGGATACCCCTCGGCGTGCTTCTGCTGGCCGAAGACGATGGGCTCCACATCCTCACCCAACTCGATGATCCTGTTGGCGTTGGTGGAACCGCTCAGGCCAACGGTCCAGGCAAACGCCGGGGTCTCGACGACTGTTCCAAAAAGGCTACCCTCGAACCCCCAATTCAGGGTTTCTCCGATGTTCTCGAAGCGATTCTGGGTCAGCCCAAGAGACGGTGCCATCCGCCGCTGCACCAACGCGTCGGTGGTTGACCGGCGGTAGTAGGTGACGTCCAGACCGACGCGCCCGTTCAGGAACCCCGATTCGAATCCAACCTCGATCTCCTGTGACCGCTCGGGTTTCAACTGGTTGTTGCCTGCGCCGCCGATGGTGACTCCGGACAGCTCCTCACCCGCGACGATCACCGCGACTCCGTTGTAGAACTTCACAGCGTCATTCGTTCCTGGCTGCTGCCCGGACGCGCCCCAGGCGCCCCGGATGCGTAGATTGTCCAGCATGCCAAGACCGCGTTCGAGCAACAGATACGACACGCCTAGCTTCGGGTAGACAGTGAAATCGAAATCCTGGCCGAAGGCGCTGTTATCGTCACCGCGGATCGCACCCGTGACGAACAGCCGGTCATCGAAGCCGAACTGTTGCTCGAAGAACGTGCCCACCGTGCGAGTCTCGATGAAGTCCTCGTCGATGAACTGATCCGTGGCGGATTTGTTCGACCCTGCGCCCGGGGGGAGGATCTGGCCGGTCGTCTCTATCTGCTCCCGGTTGTTTCGGAAGTACTGGAACCCCACCGAGGTTCTCGAGCTGAGCCGGTCGCTGAGGTTACGCTGCACCGTGGCACCCAGGTCTACCGTATACGAATAGACGTTCGTCTTGTCCGACGTGCGATCGCCCTGCCGACGGGTACCCGCGTCGGGACCCGTGCCGGTGGCCTGGAAGCGGACGTCCGCCTTCTGGGTGAAGTCGACGCCCATTGTTCCGCGCGCCTCGAGCCATGTGGTCGGTTGCCACGTGGCATTCACCGAATTGGTGAACCGCTCGACCTGCTGCTTGCCATCGACGAAGAAGACTTCTTCAGGCGCATAGAAGCCCCACCCACCGACCTCAGTGCTGTCGGTGCCGCCGAGCAGGCCACTCGGAAGCATACCGAGAGAGTTGTTGTCATTCTGAGGGAGCCGCACGTCCGCCGACACGTAACCTGTCGACACGCTGAGCGTCCCGCTCTCGCCGAGCAGTGCCATCATGTTGGCGCGCAGACTGCTGCGTCTCAGACTGTTCGGGTTCAGCGCGTAGTCGGGGATCTCGCTGCGGAAGTCGAGAATCGAATCCCGTGTGCGCTGCGGTAGTCCCCACACACCATCCTCGGTCTCCCACTCGCCGGACATGTAATACTGCACCTGCTCGCTGCCACCCGCGACGTTCAGGCCGTACTGGCTACGCTGACCGGTCTTGAACGGCGTTGTGGTTTCACTGCTCAGCGGGTTGGCAGTCCGCAGTTCCGTCTGGTCGCAGTCGCCAGCCGAAATGTCCACCAGCCGGCAGCTGCTGCTGTCGGCAGCGAGACCACGGTAATTGGCGGGGTATCCCCCAACATCCTGGATGATGCCCTGCTCGACCCAGGCGCTCCAGCTCGGTGCCCCGACACGGCCGCGCTTCGTCTTGATCACAATCACTCCATTCGACGCGGCGGTCCCGTACAGCGCTGCTGCCGAAGGCCCCTTCACGATCTCGATGCTCTCGATGTCATCCGGGTTGAAGTCGTTCAGACGAGAGATCGTCTGTCCACCGGTGCCGAAACCCACATCGTTCTGGGTGTTGTCGACCCGGACACCGTCCACCACCAGCAGCGGCTCGTTGGTCAGCGAGATGCTGCTCGACCCACGGATGCGGATCTTCGAGCCGCTGCCCGTCGTGCCGCTCGAGTTGATGATCTGGACGCCCGGTGACCGGCCTTGAATGAGGCTCGCCACCGTGGGCGGCATACGCTCTTCGACCGCTTGCGCGGCGTCGAGTATCGTGATCGCGTTGGAGACTTCACGCCTCCGCTGCCCGCCGGTCGCGGTCACCACGACCGCGTCCAGGTTGATCACTACTCGCTGCAAGGTGAATTCCACCTCTGCCGGCAGTGCTCTTTGCACAGCCACCTCCGCGCTCTGCGACCCGTCGCCGATCGCCACGACGCGGATCGTCGCGCTGCCGGCCGGAACACCCGGCAACCGGAACCCGCCGTCCCGACCGGTCCGAACAGATCGAACAGTCCCCACCAACGTGATCGTAGCATCCGCGATTGGCTCGCCACTGATCTCGTCGGTGACCCGCCCTTCGATCGTCCCGGTCTGAGCCTGGGCTGGCTGAGCCGCACTCAGCAACAGCAAGCCAAGTGCACCGACGAGCGCTAGCATCCTACGCACAGTCCTCATGTGTTTGCCTCCGTGTTCGCATATCCGTGTCACATTCCCGCGATTTCTGCCCCCCAATGACGGTTCCTCGATAGGCATCACCTCCAGACGGACTCGGGTACGGGGTCGACGCACACTCCGCACGCCGACGCATCGCGCAGTGGCAGGGGATCCGGACAACAGGGAGACACACGCACTACTCCCTCGTATGGGCCCCACCGAAGCTGCACGGAGCCATGAGAGAGGCCGACGATGTGTTGAGCCGGGCAGGGCGTGGTCCCGCTCGTCCCCTTCCCAACGAGAGTCTGTTGGGCAGCAAGATGCTCAACACATCGCAGCAACCTCTGATCGTCCGTCTAAGCATCCGCCAGCTGTCTGCAACGTTCGATAGACCCCAACATGCGCCGGGTCCGTGACACTCACGTCACCTCGGCGTTACCTACCCGTTACCGCGCGCTCATCGATTCATGGATATGGCTCCGGTGGGCAGGAACGGCTCTGCTCATCGAGGGTAGAGAACTAGAAACGGGTTAGCTCCACCCGCGCTCTACTGTTCAGTTTGGAAACATGAGATCCAATGCCACGAGCCCTCAGCGCGTCTTTGACCTGCGGACGTTCGGTTCCCTGGGTCTCCGCACGTCGCAGGGGGAGGAACTGCAGACTGTTCTCGCGCAGGGGAAGCGAACGGCGCTCCTGTGCTACCTCGCGGCCGCCCGCCCTCGCGGTTTTCACCGCCGCGATACATTAATCGGGCTCTTCTGGCCCGAGGTCGATCAGCACCACGGCCGCGCTGCTCTGCGCCAGGCACTGCACTTCCTGAGACAGGCGCTGGGCCCCGAGGTCGTTCCCAGTCGCGGGCCGGAGGAAGTCGGACTCGACTTCAAGAGACTGAGATGCGACGCAGTCCAATTCCAGCAGTGCATCTCGCACGGCGAGACCGAACGGGCTGTCGAGCTGTACGAAGGACCGTTGCTCAACGGCGTATACGTGAGTGACGCACCCGAGTTCGAGCGATGGGTCAGCTCTGAGCGCGAACGGTTAGCCAAGATGTTCGCTGATGCGCTGCAATCACTTGCCAACGTGGCAGCCGAGAAGTGCGACTACGCCGCTGCCGCTCAGTGGCTGAGACGGCTGGCAGACCACGATCCATGCAGCTCGCAGATCGCACGCCAGCTCATGACGATGCTGGCAGCTTCCGGTGACCAAGCCGCGGCTATAATGCACGCGCAGGTGCACACGCAAGCGGTGCGCGCGGACTTGGAGACTGAGCCCGCTGCAGAGATCCTGGATCTGGCGGAGCGTCTACGCCAGGAGCCGCAGCGCAGCTCAGCACCACCCCTTGCTCGCGCTGCGGGGCAATATCTGACCTCAGCGGATGCGGTGCCGCAAACATCGAGACAAGCGCCTCCCGCTCGAGCCAAGCGATGGCGTCGTCTGCGGTACTCCGCAGCAGCAGCTCTGGTCGCACTCATCAGCTTAGCCGTGTACTCGGTCGGTGTTCGGCAGGGCGCCGCCGTTACACCACGAAGCGTGAGGGTGGCGGTCCTGCCGTTCGAGAACCTGGGCAGTGCGGAGGACGATTACTTCGCCGCGGGACTCGCCGATGACCTGGTGAATCGCCTGGCCGGCGTCCAGCGCTTGAGCATCGTCAACCCAAGCGACGGTGGCTTCGACACGCCCGAGGGCCTCGAGGGATACGCGAACCCGGGACTCGGTGCCGAGTTCACCTTGCGGGCAAGCATAGAGCGTGTGCAATGTGCGGGAGCACCACAGCGGTTGCGTGTGATTCCGTCGTTGGTCCGCGTGGCGGACGGAGTCCAGCTGTGGACCGATGCCTTCGAGGAAGACCTACCGCAGATGTTCGACGTCCAAGCCCGTATTGCCGAAGAGGTCTCAGGGTTGCTCGGGATTCGTCCACTCAGTACCGAACGAGAGTGGTTGAGGGCAACTCCCACCAACGATCTCGAAGCGTACGATCTCTATCTCCAGGCGAACGAAGCCCTGAGAGGAGATGTGAGAAGCGCGGAAAACATGCGCACTGCGGTTGCCCTTGCCGAGCGTGCCGTCACCCTTGACACGGGATTCGTCCAAGCCCACGCGAGGCTCGCGATCGCGCACACATCCATGTACTGGTGGAACCACGATCGTTCCCCGGAACGTCTGGCGGCAGCGAGGGCCGCGGCCGATCGAGCAGTCCAGCTAGGGCCAGACATGCCGATGAGCCATCTCGCCCTCGGCTGGTACTACTACTGGGGTCTGCGCGACTACAACCGTGCGCTGCGGCACTTCGAGCTTGCGAGGACCAATTGGCCCGGTGTGAGCGACGTGCTCATGCTGGTCGGCGCCATTCGTCGACGCCAAGGAGACTTCGAACAGGCGCTCGACAACCAGCATGAAGCGTTGAGCGCGAATCCCACCTGCGCAACATGCGCGGCCGAGGCTGCCGTGACCTATCTCATGCTACGTGACTTCGACGCTGCGGAACGAGAGGTGACGAGAGCCATAGCGGCCGGACCCGGTTTCTCCTACCCACGGAATGTGGGCGCCCTGACGAGATTGAGCGTCCGCGGTGACACCGGGGCTGCTCGCGAGATCCTTGCACCGCCAGCAACCGGGCAATCGCTGGTATACCTGGCGGCCGGCCTGTGGGGTGCGATCCCGCGCATCCTGGGTGGCGAGTACGACCGGGGGCTTGACCATCTCTCGCTGGGCCCGGAGATCGCCGACACGGCAGGGTACTTCCTGGTCAAAGCGGACCTAGCGGCGCGGACACTCCAGCCTCTGCTTGCTCGCGTCTACTACGACTCGGCGCGGGTGGTGCTAGAACGGAGGGTGGCAAAGCTCCCCGACGACCCGCAGCTGCGCAGTCGGCTGGGCGTCGCTTATGCAGGCCTGGGCCGGGCCGATGACGCAGTACGGGAGGGAACCGAGGCTACTCGGCTGTGGCCGATTGCGGAGGACGCGGTCGACGGGACAGTGGCCTGCGAGGCCCTTGCCCGTATCTACACGATGCTGGGTGAACAGGACGCAGCCATCGACAAACTCGAGATGTTGCTTTCAGTGCCCTCACTCCTGTCAAGACAACTGCTCCAGCTCGACCCCGTGTGGGCCTCGTTGCGTGAGCACCCTCGGTTTCAGCGGTTGGCGCACTGAACCTACGGGAGCACGCTCGATATGAGCATCTCGGCGCTGGAGCTAGGTCTCGACGTAATCGTCGCAGAAGACGGCCACATGACTTGGACAACGGATCAAGATGAAGTGTCTGCGATTGTAGAGCGGCAGAACACTCTCTTGAGACGCCAGGGGGCTCGCATAAAACCCATTCGAGCACTGGTGCAGTGGCTATCCAATCCGTAGAACGGTTGCCATCAGTCCATCTGCGAGTTAGAAAGCACTCATGACTTCTCGGGCGCAGCAGGCAGGGTGGCTTCCCCTCGCTCGGGGACGCTGAGCATCGGCGATGTTCGCGGAGACCCCTGAGCTTTACGATCTGATCTATCAGTCCTTTAAAGACTACCCTGCCGAGGCCCAGGCCGTAGCACAGTTCTTGAGCAAGCTGGCTCCATCCGCCAAAACGGTGCTCGATGTGGCGTGCGGTACTGGGGAGCATGCGCGGCATCTACAGGCAGACCACGGCTACGTCGTTCAAGGCCTCGACATCGAACCGGCGTTTGTCGAGTTAGCGCGGGCAAAGCTCCCGAACTCCCGATTCTGGGAGGGGGACATGACGAGCTTCAACCTCGGAGTTCGCTTCGATGCGATCCTCTGTCTGTTCAGCTCAATCGGCTCCCAGTGTGATCTGGAGAAGGTGAAGTTGGCCCTGCGTCGCTTTCGGGAGCACCTGGAACCGGATGGACTCGTCATGGTGGAGCCATGGTTTGCGCCAGAGTCATGGAACCCAGGCAGAGTCTTTGTTCATACGGCCGAGTCGGACGGGCTCCACATCATCCGGATGAGCCACTCCGGTCTCGAGGGGCGGGTCTCAAAGCTGGACTTCCACTATCTCATCGGCAGCACGAGAGGCATCGAGCACAGGTTCGAGCATCACGCAC
>JBDGZZ010000089.1:0-28165 GCA_039588335.1 Gemmatimonadota bacterium
GTTGGTGGGCTCGGCCTTGGCCCAGGTGCCAACATCGGTACAGAAGTGGCCTTGTTCGAGGCGACGCATGGTACCGCGCCGAAATACACCGGCTTGGACAAGGTGAACCCCGGTTCTCTAATCCTGTCGGCCGTCATGATGCTCAACCACATGGGTTGGAATGAGGCTGCCGATCTCGTGATCGAGGGTATGAGGAAGGCGATCAAGGACGGTCACGTGACTTACGACCTCGCACGCCTGATGAAGGCAGAGGGAAGGCAGGACGTGACCGAGCTGTCGTGCTCCGGTTTTGGGGAGGCGATAATCGAGAGGATGTAACGGGTCCCTAGAAATGTTGGTTCTTGTGCCCCGTCGTCCTGGATGATTGGTAAGGGATGGCGGGGCACGATATGTTGCTAGAACCGGCGTTGACACCAACTCATAACTGCCTAACCCCGATCATTTGTGCAACAAGTTGAGTACTCAATTCCGGACAAGTTGACTTTGCGGCGCGTCGTGGTTTCCTTGTGTCCCAGTCCAGCTCATGCACAGCAGCCCTCCCGTGCTCGTCGCACTCTCGTTAGCGCTCTCGCAAGCTACAGCGCCCACCACATGGATCGAGCACGAGGCCTACGCCATGGGCACGCGTGTGCACATGCTGATCGGGGCCAACGACCGCGCCACCGCGCGGGACGCGATGCAGGTGGTCCTGGAGCAGGTTGCAGATGCCGAGCGGCTATTGAGCACGTGGACGGCATTGAGCGAACTCGGGCGCCTCAATCACGCTGTACCGGAAGAACCGGTGCAGCTGTCGACCTCGTTGTTCGAGCTGCTTGAGGAGGCGTCACGCTGGTCGGAGCGCACGAGTGGCGCGTTCGATCCTGGCATCGGCCCGCTGATCGATGCGTGGGATCTGCGCGGCTCGGGCCACCGCCCGACCGCGGTGGAGCTCGAGGTAGCCCGACTAGGTTCCGGGATCGAAAACTTTGGGCTCGACCACGTGGCGCAGTCGGCAACGAGGCCCGCGGACGCCGCGTGGATCGATGCCGGTGCCTTCGGCAAAGGGTATGCCTTACGGAAGGTTCGCGCGACACTTTCAGCCCGCGGCGTGCGCTCAGCCACCGTCAATCTAGGCGGACAGATCCTCCTGGTTGGATCCGATTCGAGTGGGACGCCGTGGGGAATCGGAATCGCACATCCCCGCCATCGGGAGCGGCGGATCCGCACAATGCGGGTTGCCGACGCCTCCGTAGCAACGACTGGACAATCAGAGCGTCGTATCCGAGTTGACGGGAAGGAGATGGGCCACGTGTTGGATCCGAGGACGGGACACCCCGTTTCCGCGTGGGGCAGTGTAACCGTGGTGGCCCGCGACCCACTCGAAGCGGATGTCTTGGCGACGGCGCTATTCGTCATGGGGCGAGAGGAAGCCATCGCGTGGAGTGAACAACACCGGGTCGCGGCGGTAATCGTGGCTGAGCGGCATGACGGAGGCCTGGCTGTGACGGTGACAGAGGCCGCACGATCAATGATGGGGCCATACGCAGAACACGATGAAGCAAGACACTATGAATAGGAATACGTGAAGTGACCATAAGCAGGATCCTCGCGACGAGTGTGCTCGCGGCCGTGATGGCGTCGCCGGTCGCAGCGCAAGAGACCGACTCGGTGCGGCTCGCTGAGTTGGAGAAACAAATGGAAGCGTTGACCCGCGAACTTGAGCGTTTGCGTCTCGGTGAGGACGTCGCGGTTGTTGCCGATACTTCAGTACTCGGATTTGCCCCGGCCGCCTCGAAAGTCTATCGAATTGATCGTGGAGTATCGCTGGGTGGATATGGGGAAGTGCTCTACGAGCGGTTCGCCGCTACGCGGGAGGATGGCTCAGCCTCGGGCAGAACTAGCCAAGTGGATGCACTTAGGGCCGTGTTGTACGTAGGCTACAAGTTCGACGACCAGTTGCTCTTCAACTCGGAGATCGAGATTGAGCATGCGGCCACTGGGCAAGCGGGATCGGTCGCCATGGAGTTCGCCTACATTGACTATCGCTTTGCCGATCCCCTCGGCCTACGCGCGGGGTTGCTGTTGGTGCCGATGGGGATCGTGAATGAGATTCACGAACCGACGACATTCATGACGACCGAGCGTCCTGAAACCGAGCGGCGCATCATTCCGACGACGTGGCGGGAGAACGGCATCGGACTTTTCGGTGACGCGGCAGGGTTGTCCTATCGGGCCTACCTCATCAACGGTATGGACGGTGTCGGCGGCGGCTCGTCGAAAGCCAAGGGATTCGGTGCCTCAGGTCTGCGCGACGGTCGGCAGAAGGGGTCGAAGGCGGTGGCCGAGGACCTCGCGGTCGTTGCGCGTCTGGATTTCGTTGGGAAACCCGGTTTGATAGTCGGGGCCTCAGGGTACCTCGGCCAATCCGGCCAGAACAATCCTCCCTCGTCTGGAACCGGCAGCATCAGCGCTCGCACGGTCCTGACCGAAGGCCACGTCGATTGGCAGTTCCGCGGCCTCTCGCTTCGCGCGTTGGGTGCACTCGCATTCGTCGACGATGTCGTGGCCCTCAACGACGTGAAACAACTCACGGGCGTCGAATCCATCGGCGAACGGATGTACGGGTGGTACGTCGAGGCCAGCTATGATATGTTGCGCTCGGCGTCAACGGTCCACCAGCTTCGTCCAGTTGCGCGATTTGAGCAGGTCAACACCCAAAGCCGGGTTCCGCAGGGATTCGCAGCCGATCCGGCCAACGACGTGCAGGTAGTGACACTCGGCGCCGCTTGGAAGCCCATCACGAATCTCGTGTTCAAAGCTGACTATCAACTTCGGTCGAACGCGGCAAACACGGAAACCAACCAGTTCAACCTCGCGGTTGGCTACGTCTTCTAACTGCAAGATGTGGAGTATGGTTTGCCGCTTGGCCCTCGTCACTGTGGGGCTCGCCGGGTGGACGGTCGAGCTCAGCGCTCAGGCTCGCCTTACCCAGGACGAGGCGTTGCACCTCGCGTTCCCAGAGGCGGCGCATATCGAACGCAAGACGGCATTTCTGTCAGAGGAGGATCGGGCACTAGCGGAGCAGGCTGCTGGAGAAGGCATCCGCGTCGAGCAGAACGTCGTGACGTACTATCTCGCCCAGGGTACCGACGGCCTGCCGTTGGGGGTGGCGTACTTTGATGCACACATCGTGCGTACCCTTGACGAGGTGCTCATGATCGTGGTGGGGACGGATGACTCCATTCGGAGCGTCGACGTCCTACGGTTTTCAGAACCGCCGGAATACCGCGCTCCGGACGCTTGGCTCGCAACGATACGCGGCAAGTCGCTTGGTGACGAGCTGTCTCTGAAGGGTGATGTGGTCAACCTCACGGGCGCGTCGCTCACGGCCCGGGCGGTCGTCCGAGCCTCGAGATTGGTGCTTGCCCTACACGAGGCTATTGCGCCGTTCGATGACCAACAGTAACCCGCCGTCCCAGTTCGAACTTTGGCTGCTCTGGACCAGCGGTGCGCTCACCACGGTCACCGGACTCGTGTACGCGTGGATGAAGTACTTTATGGAACCGATCGCGCCGTTTGCCGCGATCAACCACCCGCTCCAACCCATCGTGTTAAAGGCGCACATCCTGGTGGCGCCGATCTTGGTGTTTGGCTTGGGGGCTGTTTCAGTGCGCCACGTTTGGACTCATTTGGTGAACGGCGTGTGGAGGCGCCGCCGCTCCGGAGTCGCAACGGCATTCATCGCCGTTGTCATGGTTGTCACCGGCTACCTGATACAGGCGATCACCGCTGAGGGATTCCTTCGAACGGTGGCCTACGTGCACATTGGCGTCGGGATAGTATTTGCCCTTGGGTTTCTCGTGCATTTGCTAGAAGTGCGTCTGACTTCCACGAACGGCGACAAGACAGGCGCGAGTCGTGAACGTCACTGACCAACTACACTCACATGAGTTGGAACGAGGCACCTGATCTCGTGATCGAAGGAATGAGAACGGCGATCCAAGATGGTCACGTGACTTACGACCTCGCGTCTGATGAAGGCCGAGGGACGTGAAGACGTTACCGAGGTGTCGTTTCCCGAATTGGGGAACGCAATAATGGACCGGATGGAGAGGTCCGAGAAATGGTAGCACCGGTGTCCCGTTGCCCCGTATGATCAGTTAGGGATGAGGGGGCACCAATGTACTGAGATGGCATGTAGGCTAACAGCATCCCGAACTACGCACGATAGAAAAGGCGGCTTCCCAGAAGGGAGGCCGCCTTGTCGAGCTACCATCCGTTCCGACCTATTGCTCGCGGCCGTCCCGGTCGGAATCTTCGAAAACGTCGATCGAGTTGCGGATATTGTCGGTGACCAGATTCTCATTCTGCTCACCCTTGTTGGCAGTTTCTGGATCGACAAGGTCGCCGGACGCATTCGCAAACCAGGATGATACGTCGAGGTGAAGCGTGATGTTCGTGCTGGTGGTGCCTTCACCTATTACGAGTGACGGAACGAGATCGTACTTCTGCTCGTCCATGAGGTCAGTGACATAGGTAAACTCCACACCATTGTACCAACCTGCGACTCGTACACTTGTGTCTATCAGATCGGGGTGCTGCGTGCGGAATGCCGCATCTTCAGGATCTCCGTTGCTCACCTTGTGAATGTCGAACTCCACCTCGTCGTACGTACCAGCGTCGATATCGATGCTCACGGCAGTCGTCGTAGACCCATTGAGGGGTACGCTCACGAGCATTGGTCCAGTCTCGAAAGATTCACAACCGAGCGGTTCCGGCTCAACGTCACAGTCGACCACATCCACTCGCTTGAGCTCTATTTCGCGCAATACCACTTCCACGCTCGAGAGGATCAGCTGGTTCTGTCCATCAGACATCGTGTCTGCCGCAGCGACTGAGAGCATCGCCTGGCCGGCTGGTGCGGTGGAGAAGGAGAGCGACACGCGAGTGGTGCCTCCGTCCAACCCTGTACTGTCGCTGCATGCGGTCAGCACTGCAACGGCGCAGATCAAAGAAGTGATTCTGGCCTTCATGGTCCCATCCTCCGATTAGGTTCTGGTTGGTGTTATGCTTCTTCAAGGCAATGGGGATACCAGGATCGTCCGTAGCCGAGCGGTCACCCAAGTACCGTAATACGATGGTGTTGCGGGGGTCGTGACGTGGCTCACCAAGAAGGAAGCTGACCCATAGTGGGGCACGCTGTACCGTTATGGGACAGCTAAGGCACGGGTGTTCTTTCGAATCATAGGAGCGCTGCCAGACTGGCCTTCCAATGTCCCGACCGATATCGTTCCCCATCGAGGTACAGTGATGAGCAGCGATCGCAAGCACCATTGGAATAAGGTCTACACCAAGAAGTCACCACTCGAAGTCAGTTGGTATCAACCTCGTCCCGCGCTCTCACTCGAGCTGATCGAGTCGTGCGGCTTGGATCGCGACACCGCGATTATTGACGTTGGCGCAGGTACGTCGACTCTGGTGGATGAGCTGCTGCAACTCGGTCACTCCAATCTCGCGGTGCTCGATGTATCAGAAGCTGCGATTGGCCACGGCAAGACTCGATTGGGTGCCGAGGCCGAGAAGGTGGAGTGGTACGTTGGGGACGTGACCGAGTTCGAGGCGCCGCACCAATTCGGCCTGTGGCACGACCGCGCAGTGCTTCACTTCCTTACTGACTCAGATGACCGAGCGAACTATCGCAGGTCGATGCTAGGCACGGTGGAGAATGGGGGACACGCCGTTGTCGCCACTTTCTCGTTGGAGGGCCCACCCCGTTGCAGCGGTCTCGATGTCGTTCGGTATAGTCCTGAGACTCTGAGCGCCGAACTGGGACCAGAACTCGAGCTAGTGACGGCCCGCGACGAAGCACACGAAACTCCGACAGGAGCCACTCAAGCTTTCACGTACTGCCTATTCCATCGGATTTAACCGCTCCTGCGCCCGGTACCCATTATGCAATCTGCATCTGCACTCTGCAATCTGCTCCCCGCACCCTGCTCCCCGCTCCCTCATTCCTGACATAACACGTCTGATTCTCGTACTTTTGATGTCATGAGCGAAACCGTCGAAGGGCTCGAAGCCGCCCTCCGTGATAGCTACAAGGTAGAAAGGCTGATCGGCGAAGGTGGGATGGCAACCGTCCACCTCGCCCGCGATCTCAAGCACGGCCGCCAAGTGGCAATCAAGGTCATGAGACCCGACATAGCGGCGGCGCTGGGAACTAATCGGTTCCTCAAAGAGATTGAGATCGCGGCTCGGCTCACTCACGCGCACATAGTACCACTTTACGACTCGGGCAAAGCGGACGGATTCCTCTACTACGTGATGCCTTTCATCGAAGGCAAGTCGTTGCGCGGGCTGCTCAATGCCGAAAGTCGGCTCGATCTTTCCGTCACCGTACCGCTCACGGAACAAGTGGCCGATGCTCTAGACTACGCACATCGGATGGGCGTGCTGCATCGTGACATCAAACCGGAGAACATCCTTCTTTCGGAAGGACACGCTTTCGTTGCGGACTTTGGCATTGCCAAGGCCGTGAGTACCGCCGGTGGCAACACAATCACGCGGACAGGCTTTGGCCTCGGGACACCCGGCTACATGAGTCCAGAGCAGGCAGCGGGTGTTCGCGATCTCGATGCTAGAACGGACGTGTATGGTCTGGCCTGCGTGGTTTATGAGATGCTCATAGGTGAGACGCCAGGGCTGTGGCCCACTGAGGAGGCGACGCGGTTGGGGCGCTTTACGGATGCCACCCCCGAACAACGGATGCGGCTGGATGAGCTTCCCGGGAGAATCGAGCAGGTCTTGACCAAATCATTGGCGATGAGACCAGCCGACAGATTTGCCACACCGGTGGAGCTTGCAGATGCTCTGGTAGCCGCTGCGCAGCGCAACCGCGATCGATACAGTGACCTGCGTGTAAGTGAGATTCTCGACCGAGCCGTTGAGCTACAGTCGGAGCACCGTACAGAGGAAGGACGTCTGTCGATCGAAGTGCTGGAGGAGATAGCGGCCGCAGTCGGCATTCCGCCGGAACGGATCCGTGAAGCTGCAAGTCAGCTAGAGCCGGAAGCCGAGGGCGGCTCACCCGAGCGCGTGGCCCCTGGGCTGGGAGCCGGAGCAGCCTTTGGTGACAAGACCGTGCGTCACTTGTTCGAACGGGCTGTACAACTGGAGGAACGCTACTCGGTAGAGCAGGGAGCGTTGTCGGCCGGCGGGATCGAGCAAGTAGCGGCACAGGTTGGAGTCAGGCCCGAGAGTGTCCGGGAGGCTGTAGCCGAACTACAACCTTTGCCTGGCCCGAGTGCCGCTGGCCAACCTGCACAAGTAATGCACTTTCCGGGTGGGGCTACCTTGGTCCAGATCGATCGCACGGCCGACGGGGAAGTGACAGATTCCCACTACTCACCCTTAGTGGAAGAGATCCAGAGCTCGCTTGGTACGGTAGGTCGTGCCGGCACCCTGGGCCGGGCGTTGACCTGGAATACCGCGGGTCCGGGGAGCGTGGTTCGTAACGTTCAACTGACCGTTACGCCTCAAGCGGGGAAGACACGGATCCGGATGGAGGAACAAGTTGAAGTTTTCGGACGCCGGGTGCTTGGAGGTCTCGCGGGTGGTGGTGCCGGTGCTCTCATGGGGGTCGCGTTCTCGCTCGGGGTTGGCCTGATCGAGTCGCCCCTTTCAATCTTGTTGGCAACAACATTCGCCATGGGCGGTGCGACCCTCACCGCCCGCTCGGTTCTGGTGACCGCATTGACACAGCGCAGGCGGCAACTGGAGGAGCTTGCCGATCGGTTGGTTGCGATCCTCAAACGTCGGCCTGAACGCTAGGCTAGGCTGCTCCAGCCTCACGTCCTTCTTTTCTCAACTTCACCGTGGCCGCAAAGGGCAGCGCCACCAGGGCCATGGTGGCGGCGGTCAGGGTTCCGAGAATGACGGCAAATCCGAATCGCTGGGTTGGCGGAAACGACGAGAGGCTGAAGATCCCGAATCCGGCGCAAATGATGAGCGTCGCTCCCAATACCGGGCGCCACAGTTGATTCCTTGCCTCGAGCCAGGTCGACCATTCGCTAACTGACGGGTCCTCGAGTCGTCGCACTCTCATTACGAGGTGGATCATGGAATCGACCCCCATCGCCAGTGCCACGTTTGCGGCCGGCGACGTGATGATGTCAATCGGCATCCCGAGGTGTCCCGCCGTGCCGAGCACGATCAACGGGATGCTGCAAAGGCAAACGACCATAGCGGTGGTTCGGCGTCCGGAACGGGATACGATGAACGCAATGCCAACGAAGAGCAGCAACAGTCCGCCCAGCCCGATACGAAGGCTCGAGGCGATGAGTTGACCGAGCTGTCCCTGTAGCTCGTAGTGTCCTGCGATGAGGGTGACCTCGAGACCGCTCTCAGTCACATGGCCACTCACTCGGTCAACCACCTCCGCACGAGATTGCGAGCGGCCGGATTCGCGCATGCGCAGGAAGTAGCGACCCTGGTCGCGGTCGGGTGTGACGAAACTCAAACCGGCTCGGTTCGCCAATGGGCCCGCGAGTACGTCCATCAGTTGAGACCAACTCAGGAAGCTCCCGAAAGGTGCGAGCCTCGCATGGGCCAACAGCAATACCGGAGAGATCGTGACACCGACCGAGGAATCGTTCTCGAGGCGTTCCTGCAGATCCCACATTTTTTCGTTCATCTGGTCGCTGTCGATCGCGAATCCGTCGGGATCGGTGACCGCTACGTTCAGAGGGCTGCTGCCGCCGTCGCGGTCAATTGCCTCGAGGCCATCCCGCAGCTCACTGCCCGGTGCGAAGTACGACAACAGGCTCGGATCGGTGGTGAGCTGGCGAAACCCCAACCCAGCAACCACGACTACGATCGCGATCGCTGTGAGCCACCGTCTCCCGTTTCGAGCAGGCAAGAGTCCGCCAACGTTGAATCTCTCTTCATCAGGTGCCGTCTCTGCTTCTCCTCCGGAAATGCCACGAAGGAAGATGGGGTAGACACCGTATGCTACGGTGATGGCGGTCAGCGTCCCTATTGCTCCGGCGATGCCCAACTCCCGTAGGGGCTTGGCTGTGGCAACCAGGAGGCTCAGAAAGCCGAGCAATGTCGTGACCATGCACCAAAACGACGCAACGATTGTCAGGGATACGGCGCTCTTAACGGGATCAGAACCGGTTTCGCCGGGTTGCTCGACGATGCGCCTCCAATTCGAAGTGAGAAACACGATGTGGGAGAGCGTAAGGACGAAAACGATGACTGCGATATTGGCTGTTAGTAGACCAATACCGATGTCGAACAGGTAAGCTAGCGACAGAGTAACGGCACATGCCGTGAGACATGTTGTCAGTGTCCCCAGCACTATGTGCCGGTTGCGGTACACGGCACCCACCAATGCTCCAAAGATCAGGAATGCAGCGGAACTGAAGATCACCAGGTCGCGAAAGAGGTTTCTTCGAATCAGCTCGACGATGTACGGGACCCCGGACACCTCGACGTCAAAGTCGGGTGCGATGAACGGTTCGATTGCCGATTCGATTTGTGGGACCAGCTCGATCGGGTCTGGATCCGGAACCTGAACGATCAAGTTCGTCGACGATTCACCGGGGTTGAGTAAGAGCCTCCTCCACAGGGGGCTGTTGGAGGCATCCTCGGTGGTGACACTGCCCACGCTGGTCACGTGCCCTCACGATTACCTGTTCTGGAGACGGAAACCGCCTATCCATCTCCTGCAGGGCCACGAGTTGAGGATCCTCTCTGGAGAAGAAGAACTCGCTTTCCACTTCAGGCGAGAGATCGATCCACTTCAGCACGACGAACACCGATATCGCGCCGAGTGCAACGCAGAGCCACTCCGCATAACGAGAGTGGCCGGTGTCATGCCGTCGGTTTCTCACGCGCATCACCAACCTGGGAGGCCTGGAGTGTGAACCCCGTCTTGTTAGTTTCCTATATGGTGGCAAGAGCATCGATGTCCGCCCCTGTAACCCGAGTCACCTTGTGAGGAATTCAATGTGCCACATTAGACGCACGATGAGAACACTCGGCTTGCTGGCCTGCGGCCTGATCATCCACACTCAGGCTGCTGAAGCTCAAGAGGCTGAAGTCGAAGCGGCAATGCTCGCCAGCCTTGGTGCCTGGAACGAAGGCAATGTCGCAGCCTTCGGCGCGTTCTTCGGAGCGGAGTCCCGCGGGTTCAATATCGACGGTGGGCTGCTCATCCGCGGGTTCAACGCTCCAGCTCTCGAGGCCGCCCTAGCGGCTGGGTTCGGTATCAACGTCCAGCCACGGGACGTCGATGTAAAGGTGTACGGCAACGCGGCTGTGGCGGTGGCGTATCTGGACGGCTCGATCTCTCTGCCCGGTGGCGCGATTAGGGAGGGGACCTGGAGGTATTCGGAGACGCGGGTAAGGGAGGGAGATACGTGGAAGATCGTCCAGTACCATATCTCTCAGATGACGGTAGCGGTGTCGAGGCCCCCGGAATAGGGCTGTTGGTCAGGTTTCGGTTTGCAGGTTGACCGACATGCCGCGGAACACGACGATGCCTGCGGCGGTGGCAACTGCCAGATAGACCAGTCCGACTCCCCAGCCTTCGAGGATCAGCTTGCCGACACCGAACAGGCCGGTGTAGATGAATACCAGCCCGGCACACCAATCGATGATGTCGGACCACCCCATGCGTTCGGCAGCAACGGTGCTTTGTCTGGCCACCGGACCCCACCAGGGCGAGCCAGGCCGCACCCGTTCGTAGAATGCCACGAGCTTGTCTTGATCGGTGGGTGATGTCACGAGTGTGACGATGAGCCAGCACAACGTCGACAGGCCGGCGGTGATGATGAGGTGCCAGCCAAACTCTATGTCGGGATTGGCGAAGTGGAGACCGAGATACACGACAGCCGTGGAAACCCAGGCAGCAATCTCGCTCCAGGCATTGACCCTCCACCACCACCAGCGCATCACGTACACACCGCCGATCCCCACGGTCATTCCGAAGAACAGCTCCCACGCGCCGCGTATGGACTGCATCATGTACGCGGTTGCACCTCCCACAATCATGAGGCCGACCACGAGGAGACGAGACATCCGCACGTAGTGTGCATCGCTCCCGTGTTTTCTGATGAACGGCCGGTAGCAATCGTTGACCAACAGTGACACTCCCCAGTTTAGCAGCGTGTCAATGGTGCTCATGAAGGCGGCCAGCATGCTGGCGATCATCAGCCCAAGCAGTCCGGCCGGCATGTATTCGACGATCATCATGGGGTAGCCGAGTTCTTTGTCCTCCAGATCGGGAAAGACGACCAAAGAAATCAAGCCCACGATGATCCAGGGCCAGGGGCGGATCACGTAGTGCAAGAAACAAAACCACAGCACACCGAGGAAACTGTGGTCTTCGTTCTTGGCAGCCAGCATGCGCTGTACCATGTAGCTGGTCCCGCCGGCGTCCCGTGTGGCCCACCAATTGACGCCCATGAGGGCCACGAAGGTGATCAGAGGGAGTGAGGCGCCGCTCAGGTTTGGCAGGAAGTTGAGATAGCCCGAGGTCAGATCACCGTACCGTGCGGCAAGCTGGATCTTGAGCTGTCCGATGCCGCCGACGTCGATCACCGCTATGACCGCCAGTGCAATAGCACCGGTCATAGCGAGCAGGAATTGCACGAAGTCGGTCATCACCACACCCCAGAATCCCGAGAGTACCGTGTATGCCACGGCTACGATGAGACAGATTAGAATTCCGAACCATCTGCCGTCGATCAAATGGTCGATCCCGAGCCGGACGGTGACGGCGTCGAGATTGACCAGCACGTCTACGATCTTCACCATCGCGAGGATGACCCACCCCATGACGATGCAGTTGAGGACGACTCCCTCCCACACGCTGCGAAAGCCGCGTAAAACCTTGGCTTCGGGGCCAGAGTAGCGAAGGTCCACGAGCTCGACGTCGGTTATGACGCCAGCCCGGCGCCACAGCCGAGCAAAGAAGAACGCGGCCATCAGATGCGCCGCGGCGAAGTTCCACATGAACCAGAGGCCGGAGATTCCATCGTTGGCCACCAGGCCGGTCACGGCCAACGGAGTGTCGGCGGCGAACATAGTGGCTACAATCGAGGTCCCGACGATCCACCAGGGAAGGTTCCGGCCCGAGAGGAAGTACTGCGCGATGCTCTGGCCCGCCCGCCGGCGAAACAGAAGCCCTACGGATAGGGCAAAGACCATGTATCCGACTACGATGATCCAATCGACCGTTGCCATGACGACACTTTACCGTTTGGCGACCGGGTCCGCTATGGTCCGACTGATACGGTCCTCCTCAAACGGTACGGTCCGTGTATAATGGTGATGGCCGGGATGCACCATACCCACGTCTAATGGCCACACTGGCTTCCGGGAAAGGGACGAGATGACATTGATTCTGGATGGCACCGGTCTAACGATCGAGAAAGTCGTTCAGGTAGCGCGCGATCGCGATGAGGTAGATCTCCACCCCAACGCAGAGCGGCGCATCCGGCAATGCCGGGACATGCTCGAGCGAAAACTCGAAGCTCGAGAGATCATGTACGGGATCAACACTGGTATCGGTGAGTTTTCCGAGACAGTCCTGGATGATGAGGATGTCAACCGGTTTCAGCGGTTCCTCATATACAATCACGCAGCCGGCATAGGCGATCCGGCGCTCGAGGAGTATGTGCGGGCTGCCATGCTTTCCCGAGTGAACGTGCATGCCAAGGGCAGGTCGGCTGGGCGGCTCGAGGCCACTCGGCAATTGGTGGAGATGCTGAACAGAGGTGTTACACCCTATGTCTGTCAAAAGGGATCGGTCGGAGCCTGTGGGGACTTGGCACCGATGTCGCAGATCGCCCTGGCAGCTATTGGTGAAGGAAAGGCCTGGTATGACGGTGAGCTGTTGCCGAGCGTGGAAGCATTGAAACGCGCCGGGTTGGCGCCGCTTGTTCTAGAAGCCCGGGACGGGCTCGCCATGATCAACGGCTCCAACTTCATGAATGGCATGAACGCGCTCCATCTGTTCGACGTCAACAGTTGGCTCAAACAAGCAGAGATCGCGGCGGCGATGACTCTCGAAGCACTTCATGCGAACATGAAGCCATACGACACCCGGCTGCACGTCGAACGTGGATTCGGTGGCGCGATACGAAGCGCGCGGGCAATCAGCCAGTGTATTGAGGGCAGTGACATACTGGCCGATCACAATACGCGAGTGCAAGACGCCTACTCGATGAGGAGCACGCCACAGGTGATCGGAGCCGCCCATGATGCGGCTGCGTATGCGAGGAGCCAGGTGGAGATCGAATTGAACGGAGTCGGCGACAACCCCGTCTTCTTCCCCGAAGACGAGACGGTTCTCACTGGAGCCAACTTCCAAGGCACACCTGTATCGTTGCCCATGGAGATGGTTGGAACTGCCGTCACCATGGTCTCGGTGTTGTCGGAAAGGAGACTCAACCGCCTGTTGAATCCGGCCTTGTCAGTGGGCTTGCCTCCGTTCTTGGCTGAGAACGCAGGTCTCTACAGTGGTCTGATGCTGAGCCAATACACTGCGGGCACCCTGATCGTCGAGCAGCGGATGCTCTCGACGCCTGCTGCCTGCGCGTCCATTCCGGCGGCTGCGGACCAAGAAGACTTTGTCAGCATGGGGATGAACACCTCCATCAAAAACGCTCAGATCTTGAAGAACGCTCATGGTGTGCTTGGAATCGAGTTGATGGCCGCAGCGCAGGCGCTCGACATTAGGGGACACAAGACGGGCGACGGCGTATCTGCCGCACGCGAGGTCATACGGAAAAGCGTCGATTACCTCGGGGAAGACCGCCCGCTCTTCCCGGATCACACCGCAATGGCAGAGTTGGTGGAGTCTGGTGAGATTCTCGAGGCCGTGGAAGCTGTCGTGGGGTCGCTCGAATAAACCACAATCGGAGCAATTGTCACGCATGGGATACCGCAGATTCGACGACAGGGATGGTGAGGTCTGGGAAGTCCGCGACCGGTCTCGATCGGAGTGGGACCTTCAACCCGTATCGGGTAGCGAGAAGGCCGTCACCGTGCCGTCACCCGGGTATGAGGCAGATCCGTTTGAGCTGAGTGTGGAGGAGTTGCAGCGGCTGCTGGATGCAGCGCGGGGGACGAGTCACGGGTCGTCGCGGAAATCGCCGTTCAAGGACTAGAGGCGCTCCAACCAACATGACGGGTAGTGTGAGTGAACCGGATCGCCATCCGCTTTCCGGTAACATCCTGGCGTATCTTGCCCTGGCCTATGGCATTTCCTGGATCGCGTACTTCGTGCGCGGTGCGGCTGACTGGTCTTCGGTAGTCGACCAAACGCTTCGTCTGGTTACGAAGTTCGGACCGTCACTGGCCGGAGTGATCATGGCTATCACGGTCGGCGGAATGCTCGGCTTTCGTACGATGCTCGGCCGTCTCTTGCCAGGCGGCGCGATGGTATGCCGTGGCGCTCTTCCTCCCGATCGCGATTCTGGTCATCGCCTTGCCAATTCGAGTTGCGATGGGCGGCGTTCTCGAAACGATCGACTTCGAGGTGGGGAGCAGCGCCGGGCTGTTCTTGACTTTGCTTGCGACTCGCTTCTTTGCTGGAGGTGGGCTGGGAGAGGAGTTGGGCTGGCGCGGTTTCATGCTGCCGCAGTTACAAGCCAAAGTAGGGGCACTGCATGCAAGTGTCATCATAGGGTTGTTTCACGCGGGCTGGCATCTCCCGGCGTACGGAATCGCGGGAACGATATTCCTCTCAGTCTTTACCGTGTCGGCCGCCATAGTGTTTACCTGGATGTACAATCGCACCGGCGGGAACCTTCTTCTTCCGGCGTTGATGCATGCGTCCGGGAATGCTAGTCTTCCGTTCTTCGAGGCGGTCTTCCCAGCGCTGGACAACGATGTACCATTCGTGCTGATCGTATTCATGCTATGGGCCTTGGTGGCCGCATCCGTCGCGCCACGTCTCAGGGCGCAGTGAGGCTAACGGGAGGCAAACGAGTGTCGGGTATCCGAGTGGGCACATACAACGGGAAGTTTCTCCCACACCTGCCGAGTAACAAGCGCCGGGCGACCGTGTTGGCACGGCGGATCGCGCGCTACGACTATGATGTAATCACGTTGAGTGAAGTGTTCAGTGACCGGGCGCGTCGCGTTCTGGTCGAGGGGCTCGGCGATCAGTATCCGTTCAACGTTCAATACATTGGCAGCGGGAAGTGGTTCAGAGAGGACAGCGGGCTGATGTTGTTCAGCAAGTTACCATTCGATCCGCTGCCGCCTGCAGGTCCGTTCGAGCACACGAGACTACGGGCCAGCAGCTCAGGTCAAGCACTCGACTGGCCCCACGTCTGGTTCGTGGAGTATGACGAATGTTGCAGCTCCGACTGTTTGGCGGGGAAGGGAGCCGCGTATGTGCTGGCCCGCCTGAACGATCGTCCGCTGCACATCTTCATCACGCACATGCAGGCGAAGTACGATTTCCACAATAAAGAGCAGCAGCGCCGCACGCGCAGCATCCGCGCCACACAGCTTGGCCAAATGACAGACCTGATGAGGTGTGCTCTTTCAGATGGGAAGGCCTCTGCGGAGAACGTGCTCATACTGGGCGACTTCAACGTTGACGGACTGCGCACCGGTTCGGAGAAGAACGCCGGTGAGTCGCACGGTACTGAATGGAGTGAAACCCTCGCGAAACTGAACCGTGTGTTCCCGCACGGCGTGTCCGACGTGTGGGACGGTCACGCCCCGCATGAGGATTTCGGTCACACCTACTCCTCGTGGGAGCCCCAGGCGCGACGCGATTACGTGCTGCTCAGCTCAGCCGACACAGACGAGCCGCTCTGTGTTCAACATGTATCGCTGGCGCACAACCTAGCCGGAGAAGAGGGCGCCACTCCCGATGAACCGGAGATGAGTGATCACCTCGGGATCAATGTGGATATCAATCGACCGGCGCCGGCGTGTCATCCCCTCATTGCAACGGAACTGGACACGATCGGCGAGACTCAGACCGTCGCCGGACGGATCGAACATGCGGGGGGGCTGCAATGGTATAGGGTCCCAACAACAGGGTCGCTCGTGGTTGGACCTATGACGGGCCCTATCGAGACCGCTGTCGAAGTCTTCTCAGCCGTTGATATCTCACGTCCGCTGCAGTGGACCCCGGCAGAGCGAAGCGGGTCGGGGAACGGCAACCTACGGTCTTACTCTGTTGACGGCACGTGCTACATCAGGGTCGGTGATCCCAAGGCGTCGCCCGCGGGTGACTACCGCCTCACAATTGGAAACGGCGCCCGCGGGGTCCGCGACTAGCTCTACTTCCGTTACCCGCCCAGTTCTGGGATAGAACTCAACTCCACTTCCAGCACTTCAGCCAGGCCAGGCCGAGCGATCGGTGGCGGAAGACTCGCCCAGACCAGATCGGCGCCGTCCGTGTAGAAGTAGTGGATCTGTCCTTGTCCGAACACCGAGTGTATCTGCCGTCCCTCTGCCTCGAACTGGATGTGATGTCCAAATCCAGCCGTTCCCTCGCCGATACCGTTGGCCATCGCGGTGAGCTGCTCTTGGGCTACTTCAGCGCTCTCGAACTTGCTCACGTACAGAACCGCTCGCATGTTCTCAGGACCGTAGTGGGCAACCTGGCTGTTGGTAGGTGCCACGCCCCGGCTGTGCAGACCGGCAATCATCTCGGCTGCCAGGTCGCCGGCCTGCACTTCCATTCGTGGCAGCCCGTGGATTTCATCAGGGAGCGTCGTTGCTACCGCGCCGGTTTCCCCACCCGCGCAGCCCAGAGTCACCACTAATAGAGAGAACACGATGGCATATGACGTCAGGTGCCAAGTACCTGTTCTAGCTTTCACTTAGGCCTCCATTACAGCTCATCGTTCAAGGCGGCCTGTTTGGCCACCGGGGGAGAACCATACTAAGGAAGTCGGCTGCCGCTCAAGGGGTCTCGCTGTCCGTTTACGATCTCCGTTCGAGAAACGCACTCATTGCTCCGAACACATCCTGCGGGATCTCTAGAGCCATCATGTGCCCCGCGTCCTCGAAGACCACTTTCTCACCGTTGGTCAGGGTATCAGCCAGTCGATGCTGTCGATCCACCGGGAGTACGGTGTCCTTGCCCCCAATCATTACGAGGGTCGGTACCTCAACGTCATGCAATCGATCGACATGCCGCATTCGATTGTTCCGGTGGAACCATTCGGCGCACGTTTGCTTGCTCACGAGCAACGCGTCGTCGAGGAGGAGGCGCATCGTCTCATCCGGAGGCGGTCGCGTGAAGCCACTCCTCAGCATCTTCTTCAGCAACCATCTTTTCCCGGCCATCAGAGACAGCAAGGGCATCACCAGCCGCGGGGCGAGGAGGCCGAACCCGGTGACGGTGTTCATCAGAACCAACCTCCGGAGCGCCTCGGGATGTTCGAGGGCGAGTTGGATGCCAACGCCGCCGCCCATCGACACTCCCACGTAGATAAACGGAGGGATTTGCAGCTCTTGCGACCACTGATACACATCCTCCGCCAATTGGACCAGATTGCACCCGCTCACGGTCTTGCTCGACCGCCCGTGGCCCCGCAAGTCGATTGCATACGCATGGTACTTGGGGGGGAGACGGGATATATACGACTCGCGCCAGATCTTGGATGAGGCGAACAACCCGTGAACAAACACGATGGCCTCGGAACCGGACCCGTGTTCCTCGTAGTACAGTTCGGCGTCGTTGATCTGAATTGTTGGCATCGTCCGTTCTCCCCGGTCTGCTTGCCTCTGGCTCTAGCTTTCACTTCTGCCTCCATTGCAGCTCACCGTTGAAGGCGGCGGATTTCGTCGGCGGCGAGAACGATACCAGGGATGTCGGTGGTTGCTCAAGGGGATTCCCTCGCCAAAACGGTAGATACGACTCATCTTCCAACGTACGACTCGAAGCAACCGACCCATGTTGAATCGCGTATTCCGCCTCAGTAATCATGGAACGTCGCCTCGCACCGAGATTCTTGCGGGTATGACGACGTTTCTCACTATGGCGTACATCATATTCGTGCAGCCGGCCGTGCTGTCGGGTGTGATGTTCGATGCGCCGACAGGCATGGACTTCGGAGCCGTCACCACGGCAACCTGCCTGGCTGCGGCGCTTGCTACTCTGATCATGGGGCTCTATGCACGCTATCCCGTAGCACTTGCACCTGGTATGGGCGAAAACTTCGTGTTCGTATCCACCGCCATTCCGGTCGCGGCCGCCGCGGGCGTGGGTGAGCCATGGGCGGTGGCGTTGGGCGCGACGTTCATTGCTGGTGTCTTGTTCATGGGGCTGTCGCTGCTCGGCGTTCGCGAACGTGTGATCGATGCCGTCAGCCCGAGCGTCAAACATGGCATCGCCGTTGGAATCGGGCTCTTCATAGCGTTCCTCGGACTCCGGAATGGTCAGCTCATCGTCGCGGACCCCGGAACGTTCGTGAAGCTCAACCCGGCGCTGATCTCACCGGATGTGATCGTCTTCTTAGTGGGCTTTACAGTTGCTGCGGTATCGAGTGCCAGACGGGTGAAGGGGAGCATCCTTTGGGGCATTCTCGCCTCGTTGCTTGCTGCACTGAGCATCAAATGGGCACTACCGTTGTTGCCGCAATCAATCGCTGGATCTGCGGCCGTGCGTGAGTCGCTACTAATGTCTAGCTTCACGCCGACCATGGACCTTGTCTCCACACCTCCCTCGATGAGTCCGACGTTGCTGCGGATGGATCTGACTCACGCACTGAGTGCCGCGATGATTCCGGTCATCGTCATCTTCCTATTCATGGATGTGTTCGATACTACCGGAACCCTGATCGGTGTGGGGGAGCAGGCGGGGTTGCTGGAGAACGGCAAACTGCCGCGTGCTCGACAGGCGATGCTCGCTGATGCGGTGGGGACTGTTGCAGGAGCTGCGATGGGCACGAGCACAGTGACGAGCTTCATTGAGAGCGCGGCAGGAGTGGAGCAAGGAGGGAGAACCGGGCTCACTGCGGTAACGGTAGCGGCCCTCTTCGTGATCGCGTTGTTCTTCTATCCGGTGATAACCATGGTCGGCAGCTATCCACCGATTACGGCGCCGGCGTTGGTGCTGGTCGGCGCTCTAATGGCAAGGAACGTGACCAAGATAGAGTGGTCCGATACTGCGGAAGCTGTTCCGGCATTCCTGACGGTGATTGGCATACCGCTCACAAATTCGGTCGCTGACGGGCTCGCCTTGGGTTTGGTCAGTTATCCAATCATCAAGGCTCTGAGCGGCAGACTGAAAGATGTGACATGGGCCATGTGGATCTTGGCCCTGGTGCTGGTGCTGTACTTCGTACTGGTACGGATAAGGGCATAACCTGATGCCAAATCCCCGTGGCCGCATATCGTTCGCCGCTGTCCCATTTGAGAAACCCCCGTGGTATCGTCCGCTCCTTCAGCCGTTGGTGGTAGCGTCGAATGCACTGATGGCGCTGTGGATATATCCGTGCTGGAGGACGGCCCGGATCCAGTGGCTCCCTTCGCTCGATGGTCTCACCAAGCTGGTGCGGGACACGAATAGGCCCATCATCTTCTACTCCTGGCACGCCTATGAACCGATAACTCTGTGCGCCTTTCGGGATTTCCCGCCGGAACTCGAGCTCACTGGAATCGGGCACGACGGCGTGCTGTCGCGCATGCTGCAACAGGCCACTGCCTGGTTCGGATTCCGCCTCTGGATCTACCGCCGTAGGTCAGCGATTCGTCCAAAGCAACAGATCATTGATATGGTGAAGTCTCGCGGCTGCAACATCGGCCTGTTTGCCGACGCAGGCGGGCCCTATGGCAGGGTAAAGCCGGGGCTTGCGGAGATTGCCCGAGCGACCGACTCCTGGCTCGTACCGATCGTGGTACGGGGCCGCCCCACCGTCAGGTTGCGGTGGCCGGTGCGGTACGCGTTTCCGCTGCCGTTCTGTACGTTGAAGGCCTACTATGGCGATCCTATAGATGGACGGGATGCCACGATTGATGGGTGCCAGAAGGCGCTGGATGAGATTGAAATCCGGACCGCGGCCCCGTGATGCTACTTCACTCACATATATAGCAGGCCCCAAAGCCGTCCACCGACTGCGGCACGTCGCGTTCGGCGTTCACAATGCAGAGAAAGCCAAACGGTTCTGAAGCATCGTCCGGATTGCGGAACTGGTGTGCGTCGTTGGGTGCTATGTAGACCACGTCACCGAACGACACCTGGTACAGATAACAGTCGAACTGCACTTCCCCTTTCCCTCTGATCGGTATTACCACATGCTCGTGCTCGTGCTTCTCGAGCGTGCTGTATCCCCCGGGAGCGATTTCGAAGTAGCGCACGTGGAATTGCTGTGATTCTCCGCGCTTCCCCGACAGCTCCCGGCGCGTAATGCCTTTCCAGGTGTCGGTGGTCTCCTTGTACTTCTCCAGTAAGACCCCCTGCCAGGTGAAGTCACCCCCATGGCGGATGACCTTACTGTGGTTGCCCTCCAAGGGAGGCGGAGGCGGAGTGTCGTTGTGCGGATTAGCTGTCAAGGGCGCCTCCTAGCTGACAAGCTCTAAGGATGATTCGCCTTACATCATGGTATTGCAAGCTTATATCGCAGTATTGCCGGCGTGCATCGTGGCACTGCAGGCGTACATCGCATCATAGCAAGCATACATGGTGGTATGCAGACGTGCACCGTGGTTTTGGATACTTACATCGTCGCATTGTAAGCTTACCTCGTCGCATTGTAAGCGTGCTCTACCGCGTTGTAGGTGCAATGTGCAAGGTTCAAAGTAGAAAGTGCAAGTACAAAGTGAAAAGTGCAGAATGCAAAGTGCACTGACAGGACGAGCTTCAGGGTGCAGATTTGAATTGCTTGCTGTAACGTGATTCAAGTAGAAAACAAAAAGCCCCGCGAAAATCAACGGGGCTCAGCACTCACTCGATGTTTGTAGTGATCAGGTTTGTCGTTTCCATTCCATCTCGCGTTGGTTCTTGAAGCGGATTATGCCGTCTCTCTTGGGATCGTAGTAGAACGAAAACTCGGTCGTACCACCCTTGTCGTCATAATAGACTGTGAACAGCGTCCCACCGCCGAGGTCTTCGGTCTCGATCCTGTCGATGAGGTGCACAGTCCATTCGTTCTCGCTGGCGTAGAACACGAGAGAGGTCTTGCGAATCTCGAAGGCCCGGTCGGCATAGTCACTGGCTGTGGTGTGCCAGGTGCCCACTATCTCATCGGGGATCTGACGACGCTGCGTGGAAAACCCGGACGAATAGAACACGACCGCTAGTAGCGCAACAAAGACGATCGTGAGTACGCCCATCGGGCTTTCGAGGCTGGTTCTGCGCCTGCCCACTGAAGGCAGAGCTGCCTGTTTGTTCGACGGTCGGTTACGCTCACCCTGTGACATTCTCACAGTCTCCAGTCTATTGAATTATGTCGCATGTCAGGCTTCGACCACTTGAGATGCCGTAGCAGGCACACGATCTCTGTCAGCCATCTTTCGTTTCATCACTTCGCGGAACGCCGCCACCACGTTGACGTCAAACTCAGTTCCCGACGCCCGCTCGATCAAATTGGTCGCGTTCTCGTAAGTCATGCCCGATCTGTACGGTCGCTCGGATGTGACGGCGTCGAAGACGTCCGGTACGGTGAGCAAGCGTGCCGTGAACGGAATCTCGTTGCCCGCCAACCCCTGCGGATAACCAGACCCATCCCACTTCTCGTGGTGGTGCAGCACCATTGGAATGACGCTGGCGTATGCCGTGACGGGTTGGAGGATGCGGGCGCCGATCTCCGGGTGTTGCCGGATGATGGCAAATTCTTCCTCGGTTAAGCGAGCCGGCTTGTCGAGAATCTCCGGTGGTATGCCGAGCTTGCCTATGTCGTGCAGCAAACCGCCACGATTGACCATCTCCAGCTCTTCCTCGGAGAGGCCCATCTGCCGGCCAACTTCGAGCGCCATTTTGGTGACCCGTTCGGAGTGACCGGCGGTCCACGGTGATTTGGCGTCGATCGTTCTTGCCAGCGCTGTCAGTGCGCCGATCTTGAGTTCTTCCAGCTCCTCTACCAGACGCGTGTTGGACAGCGCCACAGCGACCTGATCGGCGAGCTGGCGAGCCTGCACCAGGTCGTCCTCGTCGTACTCCCGTTTCACTGCGTGGCCCAGGGCTATGTCCCCGGAGAGTTCCCGCTTTATGAAAACCGGCAGCAGGAGGAAATGCCGCAGGTCATGCGCCATGAACGGTTCCAGTTGCAGGTAGCTCCGCTCGACCCCGCCTCCGTTGGTGATCAGGTACTCGGGGTTTTCGGTCAGCTCCTGCAACTCGGAGGCGACAGGAGTGACGTGCGTTACCACCCTGAGTCCACTGGCCGAATCAACGGCAACGGTGTTCCACTTCTGATCGGTACTATTTGTAGCGGAAAAAGCCACACAGATGCCGTCACACGCCAGTACGTCACGGGTGCGGCCCAGCAGCGTGTCAATGATGATGTCCGTGTCGAACGCCGAGAGGACGGCACGGTCTATTTCGTTGATGGCCGTGAGTGCATTGAACTGCTTGCCCAGACGATGCGCCATGGTGTTAAACGAATCCGCGAGGTCCTCGAACTCATCCCCGCTGGACACCTGCACGGAACTCTCAAAATCCCTCTGCGCTATGCGTTTGGTGCCTTCCTGCAATTTCACCAGTGGTTCCATGCTCTTGCGGATCTGTATGTTGCTGAGCAAGAGAACGACCCACAGAGCGAGCAGCGTAACCGGAAGAAACAGCTGCTTGAAGCCGGCCATCGCCTGCAATGCCTGGGAGTCTCTCTCGGTGAGTGCCAGCACCCACTTGGGAGCCGCATACTCGGCCCTGAGGAAGATTGATCGGTATGAAGCCAACCAGCCCTCCCCCACCCCACTCCACTCGAATTCCCCCCGGTCGGTCTCAGGAGTGTATGTCGGGCTCATGCCTTCCAAAACCAGTGGCTCGACCGGGATCGAGCAGTATAGAGGCCTGAGGAGGCGATCGAAAATGCACATCTCCATCTCGCCCGGCAACGCTGTGCCGTCTCTTCCACCAAACAGGTACGATGCGCTGAGTTCAGTCCAAACAACGGCACGTTCCGGATGCTCTGGTTCGACTGCTCGAGCGAGTAGGATCGTAGCGTCGGCTAGTGACGTGTCGACCATCAGTGAGGAATAGCCCCTTGTCAGGTTGTTGCGCGACTCATCATCCAGCGTTGGCATGTTCCCGGCATCACGAAGCACCGCAATGGTCGTATCCAGGGTCACCAGAGTCATCCAGGAGAACCGCAGACTGTCGTCGCTGTTCAATGTGGCCAGGGCCGCAGCGATCGGTTGGGATCGCAGGGTGGCAGTCACGATTCCAAGCTTGGCATCCAGAAACTGCAGCCGCTCCATTACGCCGTCAGCCATCGACTTGCTCGTCTCGTTGATTCTCTCGCGGCTCTGTTCGTGGAGTTGAGTAGAGACCGTGCGGTAGGAGATCACGGACATCACGCCGATGGGAACCAGCGCGCAGATGACAAAAAGGCCGAGCACTCGCCGCGCCACCTTGGTGCGGAGAAACGCAGCGTTGATTCTCAAGCCAGGTACCCGCATCAATACTTGGAGCCGAGGCCTATGTACCCACCGTCGTTGGCGCGGACTATGTCATCCTTTGACGCCGCGGCGGTGAGGGCTGGTGCTGTGGAACCGTCCTTCCCCATGCTGTAGAGGTCGTACATCGAGTTCAGGGGCACCTGAAAGCGGTCCTTCTTCGCCGCCCCCCGGTCGCCTCCGTGCCAGATGTACATGTATGGGTTGCCCCACGGGTCCAGCATGCCTCCGTAGCCGACATCCGCCAGGGCGGCCGGTGGTGAGTTGGCACCATCGATGGAAGACTGAACGGCCCTGATGTCGCCGATGGCGTGGGCGACTCGGGCATGTTCGATCGCCCCCCTGAGCTTGGGGGTGGCTATTGCTGTCAGGGTGCCGATGATGGTGACAGACAGCATGAGCTCTATGAGTGTGAAGCCCCAGCCGTACCGGACACGGCAGCGTCGGCGCGCGGCCAGCACTGCGCCAACGGCCTGCCGCGGCTTGAGGAGCCTGCTACGGCTCACCGCCAGCAGTCCACGGGCTCTTTGGTAGATTGTCCGTCTGGTCAACAGCGACCTCCGCAGCGATGAGTTTGGAAGACGGTGCGAAACCGTACGCAGTTCTTGGTGCAAGTAATTTGCCATTCTGTAACAATTTGTCAAATAAGAACTTACGGTCGTCACCTCTCGTGCTAGCTATGTACCCTGCGGCGATTCGCCGCATTGTGCACTGTCATTTTCAGCCATCCCAGCCAGGGGGGATGTGCCTGCAATCCCACCACTTGCGGTGATCCGCCCACACGCCCAGCCTACATCATCTAACAGTCAGTGCAAGAGTGTTTCATCCGGCGAACGAGAGGTACTACCATGCGAAATACCATCCGCCTAATAAAGATCGCCACTGTTCTGACGCTAACTGCGACGTGGCTCACAACTCTGGCTCCTCAACTTACGGCCCAGTCCGGCGCCCTTGGATTTTACCGTTTCCCAGCCCTTCACGGCGATACGGTCGTTTTTGCCGCTGAGGGCGACCTGTGGAAGGTGGCGGCCACCGGGGGGGTCGCCCGGCGTCTCACCACCCACCACGCTGAGGAGACCAATCCGGTCATCTCGCCGGATGGCCAGACGCTGGCTTTCACGGCTCGATATGAGGGCCCGGCCGAGCTGTACACGATGCCGCTTGCCGGCGGAGTCCCGGTGCGGCGCACGTACGAGGCCGAGACGTCTGTGGCCACGACGTGGACCCCTGCCGGCCAGCTGGTCTACGGGACGGTCCACTATTCGACCGTGCCAAAGCCGATGCTGGTATCGCTCAACCTGGAGGATGGCACGCGGTCACTCGTGCCACTCGCCACAGCGACGGAGGCAGCCTATGACGCTTCCGGATCCACCCTGTTCTTCGTCCGCCCGTCGTTTCACAACAACGTGACCAAGCGCTACACCGGCGGCACGGCACGCGACGTGTGGAAGTTCGAACAGGGAGCGTCGGAGGCAGTGGAACTGACCGGTGACTTCGACGGTGAGAGCCATTCACCCATGTGGTGGAGCGGCCGCGTCTACTTCGTGAGTGACCGCGATGGGACCATGAACCTCTGGTCGATGGAAGAAACCGGCGGCGACGTGCGCCAGCACACGCAACACAGTGGTTGGGATGTGAAAAACCCCTCCCTCTCACAAGGCCGCGTTGCCTACCAACTAGGTGCAGACCTCTGGCTCTACGACGCCACGAGCGGGCAGGATCGACTCATTCCCATCACACTGGCGTCCGACTTCGACCAGCTGCGTGAGAAGTGGGTCGAGAACCCGATGCAGTACCTCACGTCGGCGCACATAGACTCCGAGGGCGAGCGCGTGGTGCTGACCGCGCGCGGGCGCGTGTTCGTGGCACCAGCCGGGCAGGGTAGACTCGTCCGGGCCTCGCGCAAGGACAGCGTACGTTTCCGTGACGTGGTGTTCATGCCCGATGGCGAGACGCTGCTGGGGCTGTCGGACGAGACTGGCGAGCTCGAGTTCGTCAAGGTCCCGGCCAACGGCGTGGGGGACGACGAGGCACTCACCGACAACGGGACGATTCTTCGTTTTCAGGGAGTTCCATCACCCGACGGCAAGTGGGTCGCTTACGACGACAACAACAGGGACCTGTGGATCTTGAATGTTGAGACGGGTGAGCAGCGTAGAATTTCGGAGATACAGGAAGGTATTGGCGACTTCGCTTGGTCACCCGACAGTCGTTGGCTGGCGTACACCATGACTGCAATGAATCTCTTCCGCCAGATCAAGCTCTACAGCACGGAAGAAGGAACGACGGTGCCGCTCACCAGCGACAGGGTGAACAGTTTCAACGTCGCCTGGGATCCCAAGGGCGACTTCGTCTATTTCCTCTCCGATAGGAACCTGCGATCGTTGGTTGGGAGTCCGTGGGGCACGCGCCAGCCCGAGCCATACTTCGACAAAGCAATAGAGATCTTTCAAGCGGCGTTAAGGCAGGGTGTGCGTTCGCCCTTCAGGCCGGATGACGAATTATCGCCCGCGGATGAGAGCGGAACCGAAGGGGATGAACGCGGCGACTCCGAAGATGTGGAGCCCATTCAGATAGACCAGAACGGGTTGATGCTGCGTGTGAAACAGGTACCCGTTCCCGCAGGCAACTACAATTCGCTCTATGCGAATGGAGACGCCCTTTTCTGGCGCGCGCGGGAATCGGGGCCCAACGCGAACACGCACCTGATGGCCGTCGAGATCGACAATGACGCCGAGCCCGTTACCGTCATAGAGGATGTGGGTTCCGTTGAGATGTCTGGGAACGGTAAGAAGCTGTTGGTGCGTAAGGGCAGCAACCTCCATGTAATCGATGCTCGGGCATCGAAGGTCAACAACCTGGCCGACAGCAGAGTTGACCTGAGTGGTTGGACGTTCCCAATCGATGTCCGTGACGATTGGCGCCAGATCTTCATAGATGCTTGGCGCCTGGAGCGCGACTACTTCTACGACCCCGGCATGCACGGCGTTGACTGGGACGGCACGCTGGAGAAGTACCTGCCGCTCGTAGACCGGGTCACCACGCGAAACGAACTATCCGATCTGATTGGCCGGGTGGTCGGTGAGCTGTCCGCTCTGCACACCAGTGTGCGCGGCGGTGATTTACGCAGCGGTCAGGACAACGTGACCGTTGCAACTCTAGGGGCACGGCTGTTCCGCGACCCGGACGCAGGCGGATACCGTATCGATTACATCTATCAGTCAGATCCGGACTATCCCGACGAGCTGTCGCCGCTGGCTGATCCGTACCTCGGCGTCAGTGCGGGTGACGTGATTGAAGCGGTGAACGGTGTCGGCACCCTAGATGTGACCGACATAGGCGCGCTGCTCCGCAACCAGCAGGGGAAACAAGTACTACTGACCGTTCGTTCCGGCAGCCAGTCGCGGAACGTGATCGTGGTTCCAACCTCGAACGAATACAACCTGAGATACAGCGACTGGGAATACACCCGCCGCCAGATAGTAGATGAAGAGAGTGAGAGCAAGATTGGTTACGTCCACCTTCGGGCAATGGGTGGTGGCAACATTACCGAGTGGTACCGGCAATTCTATCCTGTTTTCGACCGTCAGGGTCTCATAGTGGACGTGCGTCACAACCGCGGCGGCAACATCGACAGTTTCATTCTCGAGAAGCTCATGCGCCAGGCGTGGATGTACTGGAAAGACCGAGTCGGCCAACCCACCTGGAACATGCAGTACGCATTCCGCGGTCACATTGTGGTGCTGGTGGATCAGGAAACGGCTTCGGACGGCGAGGCTTTTGCCGACGGATTCCGCCGGCTCGGGTTGGGCCCGGTGATCGGTGTGCGCACATGGGGCGGTGAGATCTGGCTCAGCTCGTCGAACCGGCTGAGTGACGGGGGACTGGCCCGCGCTCCCATGAGCGGCGTTTACGGTCCGGAAGGCGAATGGCTGATTGAGCAGATCGGGGTAGTGCCTGACATGGTGGTGGACAACCTGCCGCACGCCACGTTCAACGGATCGGACGCCCAGCTCGAAACGGCCATACAATACTTGCTCGATCAGATTCAGCTGGATCCGCGGGAGGTACCTGCCGCTCCACCGTATCCGAATAAGTCATTCCGTTACCGGGCAACGGATACGGGAGGAGGGAACTGAGAATAACGAATTACGAATTTCGAACAAGGAATTACGAATGACGAAGTGTAACAACATCATCGTTCTTCATTCTTTGTTCGATATTCGATATTCGAATGTTCTTTTCTGATACGTCGTGCGGGGAAATGAGTCAGTAATGTGGGACGAGGGCTGTAAGTTGGGGGAGCGCTTCATGACTTTGGCGTTCCTTGTCCACGATTCGACCTTCTCGACGCTTCGATCTCGACGACAGGCTCCTCGGCTTTGCGGTCGCGGTCTGTCGAATTGTCGGCTCCCTGCCAAAACACGAGCATGGGTCGCATCTAGCAGGTCAACTGGCCCGATCCGGAACATCTGCAGGTGCCAACTACGCTGAGGCGCGGCGGGATTTCATTCACAAGCTCAAGCTGGTGCTGAAGGAATTACGTGAATCGCTGTTCTGGCTGCGTTTGAGCAAGAGATTG
>JBDGZZ010000090.1:0-17640 GCA_039588335.1 Gemmatimonadota bacterium
CCGGTATCGGGATTGTTGATTGTCATGAGCATCATGTCGCGGCCACCGAAACTCGTGCCGACCGATGAGTATGTCAGGAACTTGGGAAAGGCATCTTCCAATCTGAGGAGATCGGCTCTGATCTCGTCATAATCGTGCCAACGGTTGAAATCGATCTTGACCTTGAACGGTGGATCCGAACCCTTCTGGGCTCGCGCTGCAGGGGCGGCCGTCAACAGCATTGAGATCGAGGCCAACGTGCACGGCAACGAGATACAGGGTGGAGAAGTTTGTCTCTATACCGTTTGGTATTTGATGGAGAACTACGGCAAGATCGATGAGGTCACCAGGCTGGTAGATGAACGTGTCTTCTACATTTTTCCGAGTGTGAATCCCGACGGTCGCGACTATTTCATGCACGGAACGGGGTCGGGGGCGCGAACCGGGCATGTTCCCGTCGACAGTGACAATGACGGACTGTTCGATGAAGACGGACCCAACGATCTGAACGGTAACGGCACCATTGAGCAGATTCGCAAGTACGTGCCCGGTGAAGGTACACATCGCATCAGCCACGCCGATCCGCGGATCATGGAGCGCGTGCCCCAAGGTGAGACGGGAGACTGGGTGCTGTTGGGATCGGAGGGATTCGATGACGACGAGGACGGACGTGTGAACGAGGACGGTCCGGGCGGATACGACCCCAACCGTAACTGGGGTTCGGACTGGCAGCCCAATTACATCCAGGGCGGCTCGATGGATTATCCGTTTCAGCTTCCGGAATCTCGAGCCATCAACGATTTCCTGATGTCGCATCCGAACGTTGCCGGAGTGCAATCATATCACAACAGCGGTGGGATGATTCTCAGAGGGCCGGGCGCCGAAGATCACGGAGAGTATCCTGCAGCGGACGTGAGGGTGTATGACAAACTCGGGCAGCAGGGAGCACGGATGCTGCCTTACTATAGGTATTTCGTCATTTGGGATTCGCTCTATACCGTGCACGGTGGCTTCATAGACTGGACTAATGACGGCCTGGGCATCGTCTCGTATTCGAACGAACTGTGGAACGGCGGGCAGTACTTCAGCAGCCCCGATCTGAAACGACAGCAAGAAGACCCCGATAGTCCGATAAGCCAGCCGCAGGACAGATATTTCTTCGACGATTACCTCGAATTCGGAGATCAGTACATAGAGTGGGAGTCACTCGATCACCCCCAATTCGGAGCAGTTGAGGTCGGGGGATGGAAGAAGACCCGCGGGCGGGTGCCGCCTCGTTTCATGAATGAGGAATTAGCTCACCGAAACATGGCATTCACCCTGTACCAGGCGAACGAAATGCCACAGATGTCCATGGGCGAGCCAAGTGTCGAGTCCATGGGAGGCAACGTCTACAAGGTGCGGGTCGAACTGACCAACAAGAAAATCACTCCGACGATCACTCAACTGGCGGCCCAGAACAACGTCGTACGTCCGGACGTGCTGACACTGGACGGAAGTGTGGAAGTGATCTCAGCCGGTGTGGTGAATAACAAATTCATGCCGGGCCCGAGCGAAATGATCGATCAAGAAGATCTCGAGCGAATCATGTTCCGCAACGGAACTCCCGGGCAAACCACTCGCATAGTCGAGTATCTGCTGAAGGGATCGGGGACAGTGACCGTCACCTATGCCAGTGTCAAAGGCGGGACGGTTAATAGTCGGTTTTCTCTGAGGTAAGCCTACGCGATTATTGCCAAACGGGGAGAACGGACTGCGTTGGCGACTGCACGGAAACAGGAGAGGGCCCGGAATGTTAATCCCGGGCCCTCTCTGTCAGCCTTATGATACGTCAGCTCTCGTCGGTGTCGTCGCCGTCTCTGTCTTTGTCTTCGAAGGCCTCTATGGACTGCTTGATGTTTTCCTTGACGAGGCTTTCGTTGTCACCCCCCTTATTCCCGGTGTCTGGGTCAACTAGGTTACCGGAACCATCCACGAACCACTTCGAGAGGTCGATCCTGACAGTCACGTTGGTGCTCGACGTACCGTCAACAACCACCAGCGGGCTGGCCAGATCGAACTCCTGCTCGACGTCCAGGTCGGTGACGTACGTGACCTGGGGGCCGCCATTGTAGCTCGCCCAGACGCGGATGCTCTTGTCGACCATGTCACTGTGCGCGGTGCGGAAGGCCGCGTCTTCCGGACCGTCGCTGCTCACCTTGTGGATCTCGAACTCGATCTCATCATAGCTGCCGGGTGGAACCGATATGGTAACTTCCTGCTTGGTGCCGCCGTTGGGGTCGAGGGCCACCAGGATCGGGCCTGTCTCAAATTCTTCGCATCCTTCCGGCTCGGGCTCGACATCGCAGTTGACCACTTCGACGCTTTTGAGCTCGATCTCGCGCAGCACTATGTGTGCGGAGTCGATTGTGAGGGTATTGCCCTGACCATCGGTCAGGTCGCCTGCGGTAACCGCAAAGGAAGCTGCACTCGCCGCTGCGGCTCCGCCTGCTGAACCGGTCGAGAACGAAAGCGACACGCCAGCTTCGTTGCCTAACCCGGTTCCGTCGCTGCATCCCCAGAGCAGAAAGGCTCCGAGCAATACCAGTGTCCGATTGCGCTTCAACATGTGATCCTCCCACTGTGTGATTGCCGTTGCCGTGCCGACCCATTGTGGTCGGCCGGCCTCTGGGGATGACAGTGGCAAGGGCGATGCCGATCAGTTCCCGGCTTACGAACGCGCAAATGCTATGGGGGCAATAGGTTACGCGATGTGAGCTGGGTTACATTTCGCGGGTCTGTATCGCATCGGAGCAAGGTGCTCCAATTCGAGGCAGTTCAACCGTCACTGCCCGTTCTGTTCGACCTCCTTGCTTGCGGTCACACGCTTGGATCGTTGCGGTTCATGTGGCACAATGACGAGCGGTGGAGTCGACCGCACTACCGATCGTGAACATCCTATTCAGTGGACCGCAGTTGTCTGTGAAGTTGACCTGTGTGCCGGAAGGTCACTTGACGATGGTGCGATTCTGGACCAACTGCTTGGAAGCAAACCAGAATGTTCTGCTCGACGGCGACTTCGTACCAGTGAATTCCGGAGATTTGTTGGTGGATCGCGGTGCTGCGGAATACTACCAGGCCTGCACTCCTTTACCGTACCGCCATCTAGCCTCGTGCAAATCGTGGGTACTGGGACGTTCTATCTGCTCTGTGCCTCGAGAAACTCGTCTACGTGATCGAATAGAGTCTCCGGTTGTTCCACGAAGGGAAAATGGCCGGCTCCGTCGATCGCCACGAATCGACAGTTGGGAATGCGCTCGGCGAGCTCGCGCGCCATGGCCACGGGAACTGGATCGGCGTCTCCATGTAGCACCAAAGTCGGCGCTTCGATACCGCTCAGCCGGTCCCAGAAATCGTAGGCACCCAAGGGACCCATGAGCAGAGCCGCTATCTCGCCGAGGTTGCGTGCGGTTTGTGGTTGGAAGTCCACCGTCAACTGGCGCGCTAACGTGGTATCGCCAAACGTGGATCGAAGCGACAACCACATCATTCGATTGACCGCGTCTGGTTCGCGGTTGCGCATTCCTTCTGATCTGAAGAGCGAGTCGAGCACCAGAGAGTCGTGTGTTGTTCGTCGCTCCACTTGATTGCGCCGCATTTCCGCCTCATACCGCTTGCCCGGCTCGACCGTGCTCACCAAGACGAGTGAGCGAACCCGGTCAGGATGACGCCAGGCGTATGTCATGGCCAGCAAGCCGCCCCAAGAGTGGGCAAGGATGTTCATGCGCTCGATCCCGAATGACTCTCTCAGGCCATCCAGGTCGGCGATGAAGTTGTCCATGTTGATGGAGGAAGAGTCGATTTGCCCTGAGGATCGGCCTGTGCCACGCTGATCGTACAGTATGATCTTGTACTGGTCGGCTAGAGCCTCCATCCAAGGCAGTAGGTAACTGTGCTCCATGCCCGGGCCGCCATGAATCACAACGACCGGCTCGCCCGAGCCGATCGCCTTGTAGTGCAGCTGTACTCCGTTTACCGACTTGACGCCCTCCTCCAGTTCAAACTGCCCGGCATCTGATTCTCCCGGGCTACATCCTGTCGTGAGAATCAGGACGGCTACAAAGGAGATGGGTCGAACAGCGCGTGGCATCATTACCGCGCGGCTAGCTTCGGTCCTCCTCGGGGCCCTTGGCGAGAATCCGTTCGGCGAACTCTATTCTTCCCGACAGCTCCCGCACCTCAGTCATTTGGTCGCGCATCTCGTCGCGAATATCCTCTACCGAGTGATGCAGGAGTTCGAGCGACTCGGCTATTCTGCCCAGTTCGTCGCCAGATGGGTTCCTCCGGTACTTCAGAAACGTGTTGGTCCCCAGCCATAGCGCAGCAAGCCCACCGGCAGTCCAGATGAGTGTTGGAAGAACTTCTGTCATGAACACTATGCCGTATGGCATCCAAAACCTCCTTGTACCCCGGGCGTTCGGGCGTTGAGCGCGAATCATAACGCCAAACAGTTGGCCGGGACCAGACGTGCTGGAGAAGTCCTTTCGCCGGGCGGGACGGGTCTTATCTTTTGTGGTATGACTTCATCGTCGCAGCCGGAGCGTAGACACGGGAACGATCGCCGGAGGCGGGCCGATCGGCGCGCCGGATGGGAACGCCGCCGAGAGACAGACCGGGCCGTCGCCCGCGGCTTGCCTGACGAGTTCGCCCAGGCTGGAGGAGAGGCGGCCGATCGCATCACCGGCCTGGTTAGCCGGCACTGGATGAATTTCGATGCGAACGCCAGATCCGATCTGGCGGCTTCTCTCCTGCCGATTCTCGAGGGCCTGCTCGAACCGGGAACCCCGGTCACCGATGAGCACCGGAATGAGTGCGAGGCAAAGGTCGTCAACTGGGTGAGTGGCGGCGTACGATAGGTCAGGACGGCTCTCCGCTGCCCAATCACTGCCTCCCGCTAACCATCTAAAAAGACCCATGTCCGACCTAAAGGGCCGTATTGTAGTCATCACCGGAGCCTCGAGCGGCATCGGAGCCGCAACCATGCGCTTGATGGCGGTCGAGGGTGCGCAGGTGGTCGGCGTGGCTAGGCGCCAAGAACGGCTCGACGCCCTGGTGGACGAGATTCAGGCAGCGGGCGGAACCGCTCTGGGTGTGCCGGTCGATGTGACAGACAGAGAGCAAGTGAATAGCTGTGTGGACAGGGTGATTGAAGAGTATGGGGGCGTCGACGTGTTGGTGAACAATGCCGGCATTATGCCGCTGTCTCCCATCCGCGAGCTGCGCGTACAAGAGTGGGATCAGATGATAGACGTGAATGTGAGGGGATTGCTCTACTGCACAGCCGCGGTGCTCCCTACGATGCTGAAACAGCAGAGCGGTCACATCGTGAATGTGGGATCGGTGGCCGGACGGCGTCCCTTTCCTACCGGAACGATCTATAGCGCCACTAAGTTCGCGGTCAGGGCCATCTCCGCCGGGCTGCGCAACGAGATCTCACCCAATGACAACATCCGGGTCACCGATGTGGAGCCTGGCGTGGTCGCAACCGAATTGGCCGACCATATCGCCGACGAGACTGCGCGGCAAACCTTTGCTCAGCGTTGGGAAGGAAGGCGCATGCTCGAGTCCGAAGATATCGGCAGGGCCATCGTGTACGTCGTGTCCCAACCTGCCCACGTCAACGTGAACGAACTGCTCGTCAGACCGACGGAGCAGGAAACCTGATCGTCTCGGACTGTCCACTCCGCCCCTCGACTGTCCGATCCAGTGAACTTACCTGTCCCCCTGATGGACAAATCCCATCCACGAATCTGACATCGTGTTCTGTTAAGTCGTTGTAATAACTGAAGATACTATGTGCTAGCCAAGCGGCACGGTCTATGCGAATTGACCGCGCGAGGGACGGGTACAACGACGGAGGGTTTGCGATGCTTGCTTCTCATACGATATCCGACGCGCTGCCGATTGAGGCCGACGGCTCGTTGGTCAGAAGGTTCCTTCGGGCGCTCCCGCCGAGACACCGGGTGCGCAAGGTCATCGCCACCGATGACGAGGGAAACGTCATCGGAACGGTGATAGCTCCCAAACATGGTGAGGTGTTCGGCCGCGGTCGGGGCTGTGTACTCCTGAATCGCTAGAAGAGCCAGAAGGCCTGCTACTGGCGTTTGGTGGAATTGGCCGCCCGAGGGGCTGCCGGTCTACCCGCAGTACTCAATCGCCGTCTCGACCAATATCCGCGTCAATTTCTCAACGGACTCGAGTTCGACCCACTCTTCGTCGGCGTGAGCGCCTCCACCGGCCGGGCCGATTACAACCGTGTCCACCCCTGAACTCGAAAGCAGAGCAGAGTCCATCCAAGGGCTTTGACCCGCGTGAATAGGTTCCTCTCCGGACACGCTTTGGACGGCCCGCTCCAGGTGCTTTACGATTGGCGAATCCATGGCAACCTCGAAAGGCTGCCGCACCAGGGTTGTCCGCAACTCGGGTTTGAAGTCAGGATCGGCTGTAGACAGATCGTCCAAGATGCTCTGAATCTCACGCACTACCTGCTGCTCTGTCTCACCGGGTACGGTTCGCCGCTCGATGGTCAGGTGGCACGAATCAGCGTACACGCTCGCCGCAGTACCGCCTTGGATCATCGCCGCATGAAGCGAGGGCACACCCACGAAGCGATGGGGGGGCCGCTCGGAGAGTTCCTGACGCAACCAGTCCAGATGCGACAGGAAACGTCCCATCAGCATGTTGGCGTCCACTCCGAGTTCAGGCCTGCTACCGTGCGCTGCCTGTCCCGTTAGCTCCAATTCGAACCAGATGAATCCCTTGTGGGCTACGCAGATGTCCAGTTCGGTGGGTTCTGTGACGATCGCGCCATTCACCTCGTAATGGTCGAGCAGCTCCGCCGTCCCGATACTCGAATGTTCTTCGTCCGCAACGGTTGCGACTAGGAGGTCTCCGGCCAGGCCGATCCCCGCATCAGTTAGTGCCTTGGCGGCGGTCATACAAGCTGCGACACTGCCTTTCATATCATAAGCGCCTCGGCCGTACAGCTTGCCATCCTTGGTTGAGCCGGAGAAAGGGTCGGGCATGCCTCCGATCCCAACCGTGTCGTAGTGTGCGTTCAGCATCAGTGAACGCCCTCCCCCCATCCCTTTCAGACGACCGACTACGCTCGGCCGCCCCTCCACCAATTCATGTTTGGTGGTTCCCAGACCCACTCCGCTCAGCGAGCGCTCCACATAGGCTGCGATCTCGACTTCGCCGGGCGCCCCCGCCTCGAGGCCGGGGTTTACCGAGTTGATCCGCACGAGATCCCGCAAAGTCTCGGTCATGTAGCCTATGTCTATCGGAACGGCCATTGCTCACCTTGTGGCAGTACACTTCTACACTCTGCTCCCCGCTCCCCGCTCCCCGCTCCCCGTTCTTCCGCTCTTCCGCTCTTCCGCACCTCCCTCTTGCTCGCAATTATACACACAGCAAAGGCTTTGACCACGGGAGTGTGAGAAATGAAAGCAATGAGGTCGTTCCTGACGTTTGCAGCGTTGGGGTTGCTGGCTGTAACTGCGACACCGTCGGAGGCGCAAAGGACGGGACTCAAGCTCTACATCTCGGCTGACATGGAAGGCGTCGTAGGGGCCGTGACCGGAGATCAGTTGGGGCCCGGAGGGTTCGAGTACCAACTGTTTCGCAAGTTCATGACGGAAGAAGTGCTCGCTGCGATCACGGCTGCCCGAGAGGAAGGTGTGACCGAGATCCTGGTGAGCGATTCTCACGGCAACGGAGAGAACCTGCTTATCGAGATGCTGCCGGAAGATGTGATGGTGGTGCGGTCGTGGCCACGACCGCTCATGATGATGGAGGGGATCGATTCCACATTCGATGCGGCAATCTTTCTAGGATATCATGCCGGAACCACCAATCCCGACGGCGTGAGGGCTCACACGATGTCGAGTGCGCGTCTGGCGGACGTGAGACTCAACGATAGATCGATGCTGGAGGCGGGAGTAAACGCTGCCATAGCGGGACACTTCGGCGTACCAGTGATCATGATATCCGGCGACGATGCGGCCGTGGAAGAAGCACAAGGCATCATCGGTGACATCGAAGGTGCAATCGTCAAGTGGAACCTCAGTTTTCACTCGGCGAAGACACTGACACCAGAGGCTGCATACAAGCTCATAGGTGAGAAGGTAAGGGCTGCCATACGCCGCATTGACGATTTTGAACCGCTCGTTCTACCGCAACCGATTACGTTGGATGTGCGGTTCAAGAACTACCGTCCATCCCAGGTACTGGCGTACCTGTCGATAGTGGAGCGAACCGACGCGCACAGCATCCGGTTCGTCGGATCGGACATGATTGAGGTGTCGAAGTTCCTGGAGTTCTTGACCAGTTACAACGCGGGCTTGGAGCCCTAGGCCGGCACCAGGGTTTCGGTCCTGACTGTGAGGTCTTCTACCCGATCGACGTCGACCGTCACTCCGATTCCCGGCCGGTCTCGAGGAACCGTGACCATTCCGTCATGATCCATCGTCCACTCCGGTGTGACGATGTCACGTTCCCAATAACGTGCGCTGGGGCTCAGATCACCGGGGAGCACGAAGTTCGGCAGGGATGCTAGAGCGACATTGTAGGCACGTCCGACCCCGCTCTCCAACATCCCCCCACACCACACGGGGATCTCGTGTTGGGCGCACAGGTCGTGTATTGCCAGTGACTGTTGGAATCCGCCCACCCGGGCCGGTTTGATGTTCACTATGCGGCCCGCGCGCATTGAGATCATATCCTCAACTCTTTCGACGCTGGTTATCGATTCGTCGAGGCAGATTCGAGTTCGCAGCCTTTGCTGCAACTGGGCATGGCGTGCGATGTCATCCCATGCGAGGGGTTGTTCGATCATGATGAGATTGAAATCGTCCAGCCGGGCGAGATGGTCGAAGTCGGATACGCCGTAGGCGTTGTTGGCATCTACCATTAGTGGTGCATCAGTTCCCAGCCGTTCGCGGACGGCGGCGACGTATTCGATGTCCGCTCCCGGTTTGACCTTTAGCTTGATCTTGCGATAACCTGATGAGAGAGCTGACTGGGCTTTCTTCGCGAGATGGTCTGGATCCGATTGGATTCCAATAGAGATGCCGGTCGCGACGTGTGTTCGGTCGCCACCCAGCAACGTCGCGAGGCTCGTTGCATCTCGCTCAGCAACCAGGCCCCAGGCTCCCATCTCGACCGCTGCCTTAGCCATGTTATGGCCCCTGAAATCCTGTTCCAAAGAGAAATGCAAGTCACGTGGATCGTCGAAGTGGCATCCTAGGACTCGCGGAGCAATCCAGTCGCGAATGGCGAGCCATGCCGTATCGATGGTCTCCGGGGAGTAGTTCGGGAACTCTCCGGCCACGCATTCAGCCCAAGTGGTAAAGCCATCCGATTCCGTTAGTTGGAGCAGCAGGATTCTGCGGACGTCGACGAATCCGGAGGAGATGTGAAACGGTTCGCGAAGTGGAAGGCGTATCTCTCTCAGATCGATCTGCGAGATTGCGAAACTCATTCGGGCAGGGCCTCAGTCTGTCGTTTCACGAGATAAAGACCGCGCCCCGTGCTTGGATCGCGATAGAAGGCCCTGATTTCGTAACCACGGCTCAGGTACCAGAGAAACGCTCGTTTGGTAACCGTGCGCCACTTCATGCCCAGTTCGAGCGACTCCTCTTTAACGCGCTGGATATCAGAAGGAACCTCGATCTGGACCTCCTGTTGGTCGGGAAGGTCGCCCTCCTTGGGCAGCAGCTTACCTGGTCGTGATATTGAGTTGACCGGCCGCAGAATCTCTGCCGCCGGAACAACGTCTGGCGCGCGTCCGGCGAGTGCGTCATCAATCTCCGGATCTCCGAGTTCCCATTCTACGACCAATCGGTCCGTCCCCAATCCGCTATGCAACGAACTCTGGGTGCCTTGACCGTACATGTTCGGCACATACTCAGTCACGCGCGTGCCAAGTCGTGTCAGGTTGAGATAGGCATTTCGGGCAACCAAGGGATCGAAGGTCCAGTGAGCGACTTCAATTCCCTGATCCAGCAGAATATCTCTTTGATATGCCTTGAGGCGTGTTCCCAGGCCCAGGCCCTCGAGTTCCGGTCGCACCGCCAGCATGTGCGACCAGTGAGCCGGCCGTCCGTGTCGTACTCCACTGATACCGTATACGAACCCAACCAGTTTGCCCGAGGTGTCAAACGCGCCACCTACTACGCCTCCGACCTTGTGTGTGATCTTGAGCATTGCAGCTGGCACGACCTCGGTGAAGTCCTGGCCCCATGTGTCCCGCTGCAGCAGAACGCACTGTTCGTAGTCCTCGAGGCTGTTGAGGGCCCTGATTTCAATACCAGTTAGCTCTGACATGCCAGAGTCCACACTGTCCTGTGTCTAACCACTTGCATGTCCCATTGAACGGGCCGGCCCATGGTGCCGCTCTTGTTTGCGGATTTTCCAAATCCCCCAGGTGAGTACTGGGATGACGAATATGAACAGAAACAGCCAAGTGAGCGTGCCGTATCCTCTGGCTATGAGACCGATTAATCCAACCTGCGCCAGTAGCGCACCAGCTATCAGGAGGCCGGTCGCCACCGCGGGCCGGAGCAGTCTGGGCATTGGTTGCTCGCGTTCCTTGTAGACACTGGCGACTCGTTCGTTCACGGCATGAATCAATCCCGTACCGGTCTCTATCAGTGTACCGAACAACACGACTTGGAACACAATCTGGAAGGTCCGCGATCCCAACACTTCGAGCAAGAAGTTGGCCGGTACAGCGCGGTCCAGGATCTCGGGATATTGCCCACTCATCACTAGGTAGAACAACAGGCCGGGGAAGATGGCAATGGGCCCGGTCAGGAGTCCAGCACCGACGGCTTCCCGCCGGGTTTCGGCGTGTCGGACCGAGAACAGGACGGCCGGGATTATGGCCAGGTTGTATGCCGCATACCGAACGCCGCCCACTGCCCAACCCTTCTCGACAACGCCTGAGCTCAGAGCTGAGGCAATCTCGCTGCCGAAGCGGCTCACCGACCAGAAGAAGAGGACGATGTATACGGCGTATAGCACGAAGGACCATCCGGCCAGGAAGCGTTCAATGGTCTTGCTGCCTTGGAACACGAGATAGCCGACTGCGGCCATCATCCCGAGCACTCCTACTGCGTAGCTCAGGCGGAACGTCTCTTCCAGTATGGCTCCGGCGGCGGCCGCTATTACGGCCAGGATGATGAGGAGCAAAGCAAAGTAACAGATCTCAAACAGCACCCAGCCTCTTCCCAGCAGCTTTGTGAAGAAACTCCTGTAGTCGTAGCTGCTGAAAACGCGGGCAAATTCGTATGAGCTTGCACAGACCGCGCTCCAAATGACTGTCGACACCAACAGCATGGCGAGCAGTCCTCCGAGCGGGCCGTAGCCGAGGAAGAACTCCACTAGCTCGCGTCCCGTCCCATAACCGCCGGCTATCACGACCGATTGGAAGACGAATCCTGGTAGCAGGTACTTGCGAAATACTGCAGATGCCTTCACGCGAATTCACCCCCAGACAAATGGCCATGGGACGAGGCGCCGGCGCTGGTTCCTTGCAGAAGCCCAGGTTGAAGACTATTAAGAGGCTGAATTCCAGAATGCGCAACCAGGAGTTCGGTACAGCGGGAGGTATTCAGCGATGACTCCTATTGGACTAGGTGCCCGCCGGGCGATGGGACTGATCCCGATACTGTTGTGGCTGGTGGGATGTCAATCTGATGCCGGCAACGTCGGACCGCGTAGTGGTTACTCTGATCTTGCACTGGCTCTGTCACCGGTCATCAAGCGGGAGATGCGTGACAAGGGCATCACAGCCGTTTCCATAGCGCTTGTCGACGACCAGAAAGTCGTATGGGCACGCGGTTTTGGGTACGCAGATCCGGAGGATAGCGTACCGGCGTCCGCAGAGACCGTTTACCGCGTCGGCAGCGTCTCAAAGCTCTTCACCGACATCGGAATCATGCAACTCGTGGAGAGGGGGCAGTTGAATCTCGATGCTCCGGTGACCGCGTACCTGCCCGAGTTCGCGCCGGTTAATCCGTTCGGCAAGCAGCTCACCTTACGGCAGCTCATGTCGCACAGGTCGGGGCTGGTGCGCGAACCGCCTGTGGGCAACTACTTCGACCCGTCAGGTCCTTCTTTGGAGCAGACCGTGAATAGCCTCACGGGTACCGAATTAGTGTATGAGCCTGAAACGAACACGAAGTACTCCAATGCGGCGATAGCGACAGTGGGTTACGTCCTGGAGCAGACACAGGGCCAGCCATTTGCTCAATATCTGGAGCATGCGGTGCTCGAACCGCTGGGGATGGACTGGAGCGCCTTTGAGCCGCAGCCGGCTATCGTGGACCGGCTGGCAAAGGCCTACATGTGGACGTACGACGGGCGCGTGTTCGAAGCGCCGACATTCCAGCTGGGAATGGCGCCAGCCGGTAGTATGTACTCGACGGTCGAAGATCTGGCTCGCTTCATGAGCGTGATGTTTAGCGGTGGTCGACTAGAGGATGGGACGATTCTCGACGCGGAGACGCTCGAGGAGATGTGGACTCCGCAACTCGGTTCGGGCTATGGAATCGGATTTGCGCTGTCGGAAGTAGACGGTCACAGGCGTGTCGGGCACGGCGGCGCCATTTACGGGTTTGCCACCGAGCTGGGCATGCTGCCGGATGAAAAACTTGGTGCAGTAGTAGTGGCAACCAAGGACGTGGCGAATTCGGTGGTGCGAAGGATCGCGGACGAGGCTCTTCGGGGCATGCTGACCTCGAGAGCAGGGCAACTGAAACTGAGCTTCGATGCCACCGAGCCAGTTTCGGCCGACCTCGCCGTGCAGCTGCCAGGTAGGTACGGAGACGAAGGGGAAGGCGTCGTGTTCGAAGAATGGGATGGGCGGCTGTGGGCAACGCTGGAGCGAGGGGGTTTCAAGGGAGAGGTCCGGTCTCTGGGTGGCGATTTGATCGTCGACGATGTCTTCACGTTCGGCCCCACCCTTGAACTGCTCGATGCGGCGATCGTGCTGGGCAGAGACACCCTCGCAAGAAGTGCAGACGAGAGACCTGGGGCCGTGCCGCCGCGCTGGCGGGGATTGATCGGTGAGTATGGCTGGGACCACAACACCCTCTACATTCTGGAGAGGGCTGGCAGACTGCACGCCCTTATCGAGTGGTTCTTTCTCTATCCGCTAGAGGAAGTGTCGCAGGATGTGTTCGCATTTCCATCCTGGGGTTTGTACGAAGGAGAGAATCTGCTATTCGATCGCGACGAAACGGGTCGCGCCAATCACGTCAGCGCCGGCAGTGTTCGGTTTGAGCGTCGTTCCGTGGGCTCCGAAGACGGGACAACGTTTCGAATCGACCCGCTACGGCCTGTTGACAAATTGCGGGAGTCCGCTCTGTTCGCTGATCCGCCTAACGAACAGGGTGATTTCGTGCAATCCGAACTAGTCGAGGTCGTGCAGCTCGACCCGACGATTGAGCTGGACATCCGTTATGCAACCACCAACAACTTCATGAGCGCCGTGTTCTATGATGAGCCCCGCGCCTTTCTGCAGCGCCCTGCGGCAGAGGCCTTGGTGAGGGTGCACCGGCAATTGAAGGAACAGGGCTTCGGGCTGTTGATACACGATGCGTATCGACCATGGCATGTGACGAAGATGTTCTGGGATGCGACGCCGGAGGACAAGAAGATCTTCGTGGCCAATCCAGCGAACGGCTCGCGACACAACCGGGGCTCTGCGGTGGACCTGACCTACGACGAATTCTCAGATCGCTCGTACGCCCGTTATCCCGGCGGAACTGCGAGTCAACGTTGGCTTCGCCGAGTTCTCCGGGCCGCAATGGAGGCTGAAGGATTCAGAGTCTATCCGTTCGAATGGTGGCATTTCGACTACCAGGACTGGTCGCAGTACCGTATACAGAACGAGACATTCGACATGATCGGTCAAGAGGTAGAACGACAATGACTCCGAATCCAAACTGGGCGGCGGGTGGACGCCTCGCAGAGAGCGTACTCGACTCAGTCGGACGGACTCCACTGGTGCGGCTCCAACGGCTCACATCCGGACTCGGTGCCAGGGTTCTGATAAAGCTGGAATGGTATGGGCCAAGCGGCAGTCTCAAGGACAGGATTTACCTACACATGTTCGAGGAGGCAGAGAGACTTGGTGAACTCAGGCCCGGAATGACGGTGCTGGAGTGCTCCACTGGGAATGCTGGCACGGCCTGCGCCTGCATCTCGGCTGTCAAGGGGTATCGTTGTGTGATTGTGATGCCGGATGGGATGAGCGACGAGCGCAAGAAATTGATCGCTGCATACGGTGCCGAGTTGGTGCTGACTCCAGGTGCTGAGAGCGACGTGGACATTTCGCTGCAACAACTTGACGAAATCAGGAGCAAAGACCCGGATCGCTATTGGGTTCCGGCGCAGTTCGACAATCCGGCAAACGTAGAGGCTCACTACGAAACAACCGGACCGGAGATTTGGGAACAATGTGACGGCGACTTAGATGCGTTCGTGGTTGCTCAAGGGTCGGGGGGCACGCTCACTGGGGTCGGCAGGTATCTGCGAGAACGCAATCCGAGAGTATCTCTGTACGCTGTGGAACCTGCTGAGTGTCCTATTCTCGCTCACCGTCGCTGGGGAGCCCACGGAATTGAGGGCATCGGTGACGGCTTCGTGCCCGGAAACCTGGACGTTAGCCTGCTAACAGGAGTGATCACGGTGAGCACCGCCGAGAGCGTCGGCGTGGCCCGGCGACTTGCGAGAGAAGAGGGAATGTTCTGCGGTATTTCGTCGGGCTGCAACGTGGCCGCGGCTCTGAAGCTCGCACGCAACCGGCCCGACCTGACATCGATCGTTGTCCTCGCGAACGACACGGGCCAGAGGTATTTCACTACTGCTCTTTGTGGCCAGGACAAGGAACTCCATGTGCCCGAGCGGGATCACGTATTGGATCGCCGCAGCCAGGATCTACTCGACCAATATCAGCCGGGCTGGGAAGTGATCGAGTAGCAAACCGGCATCAGTTCTGATCAAAGGCAGCACAACAGGGATTTTCATTGCCGCCGTCTGTCGCGGGGGATATTGTTAGTGCCATGAAAGACGAGCATAAGATAGCGCTCCTAATATCCCGCATGGTCGATCTACTGCGGCGGAATCCCACCGCGGTTGATGATCAAAAGGCCGCGCTCCGATCGTTGCTAGAGGTGACGAATCAGCGCAGTTGGACCGCCCGCGTGCAGGGGCACAAGCTCACGGTAGAAGGTTCCACCATCCCGCCTGACGTACCGTTTGTCGCTGATTTCGTGTCTCAAATGAGGGCCCATGGCCTGGGCGAAGTGATCGTGGCCCAGGGAACGGGTGCAATCGAATTGATGCACGTCTTTCGTGCCCTGGCCACGGATGCCGCGCCGGAGGCCGACGGCGGCGGTGTGAAGCGTCGGCTCGACGAAGCTGATGTAAGGCGTGTGGCCATAGTGGCCATGGCCAGGGAGGCAGTCGAGGAAAGCCGACGCGAGGGACGTGTCACGGACGCGGTCGCGTCGTCTGCGACGGACGAGGAGCAGGATGCTCAAGACTCACCGCCCCTCGATGTCATTCCCGAACACGAGGGTGCGGGGTTCAGCGAGCTGATGGAGCGAGCTAAAGGGGCTTCGGTTTCTCCTGCTGAGGCGGTGGGGAGCCTACGCCCGTCAGCTGGCGCACCTGAGGTTGCCAGGACGCTGAAGGCGGTTGGCGTCGGCGTGACGAGAGCGGTACAGGAAGGTCGTCTGGAGGAAGCGGTGGAGGCTATCATGGGTGTCCTCCGCGAGGAAGGTGATGTTACTGACGGCCAGATTCGAGAGACTTACCAGATGGCGATAAGGGGCCTGCTGATTTCAGAGATACTTCAGCCCCTCAGCAAGCTGTTGCTCGATCCGCTGTACGGCAGAGACGCTATACACATCATGCGACGTGCCGGATCGCGGGGAACGCAGCTGCTACTTGATCAGTTGATCAAGGCGCCCACGTTCGCCGAACGGCGGGCCTATTTGGAGGCGCTGCGACAAGTCGAAGAAGGAACCGACATCATTGTCAGCATGCTGCACCACCACGAGTGGTATGTAGTCCGCAATGTTTCTGACCTGGTAGGTGAGTTGGCCATTGAGGAAGCCATCCCTGCCTTGGGCAAAGGCGTGGAGCACCCTGATGCGCGGGTGCGCCTGTCGGCCGGAGTTGCGTTGGGGAAGATCGGAACACCGCAGACTGTCCGGTACGTGCGTCCCGCCCTGCACGACAAAGACCCACGGGTCCGAGCTAGCGTTGCCCGGGAGATTTCCGGTAAGGGGCTCAGTGCTCTCGTAATGCCACTGATAAACGCTGCTGATGCTGAGGAAGTGGAAGAGGTGCAAGGCGAGTACTATCGGGCGCTCGGGAGGATTGGCACACCTGATGCAGTCGCAGCACTCAAAGACGTGGCACGCAAGACCGGGGGCCTGTTTCGGTCCAAGGGGGGGAACGTGCGGATAGCTGCGGTTCAGGGGCTCGCGATAGCCGGAGGAGACGATGCAAAGCGAGTACTCGAATCGCTCAAACGAGATCGGGACAAGGACGTTCGGGAAGCCGCTGTCACTGGCTTGAGAACCATGGAAAAGAGAAGCAGAATCCCGTAGTCGCAACCGCCATCTCAGATAACAAGGACTGTGTCGCAATGACGAACTCCGCGGGGCACGTAGATCAACCGGGTCGTCATCTGGAGGACCCCAACACGCTCAAGGAACTGGTTTTCAACATCCCAGAGGGCATCTATATCACTAGCCCGGACGGCCGGTTTCTGGACGCAAATCCTGCTCTGCTGGAACTGCTTGGTTATCAGACCTTAGATGACCTAGCCGGTCACAGTGCTGCGGACTTGTGTGCAGACCCCGAGCAACTGCGGGAAGAGCACGATTTGATCGAGCGGGATGGGGAAGTGCGCGATTTCGAGTTGGACATCAAAAGGCCGGACGGTTCGATAAGAACCGTGCTAGATACGTGTTACCTCGTGAGGGATCCGGTAAGCGGAGCAACGCGTCTCTACGGTATCCTCATCGACATCACACAGCGCAAAGAGGTCGAACGCAGATTACGTAGGCTCTTGATACGCGATCCGCTGACGGGGTGCTATAACCGCCGGTTCTTACAGGATCTCGAGAGGCGGTTCGATCCCAACGGCGCGGCGTTCGGAGCAATTGTGGTGGATGTGGACCACTTCAAGCGCTACAACGATGAATTCGGGCACTCGGCGGGCGACGCTGTGCTCATCAAACTAGCTCGTTTTCTCACGCGACAAACTCGGGCAGAAGATGCCGTGATCCGCATCGGCGGAGACGAATTCCTCGTCGTCCTATTGGGTGATAGTGTCGAGGCCACGAAGGAAATAGCGCGGCGGTTTTCACAGGAAGCGGCTGAAACGGCGCCCATTCCGATCTCGCTGGGCTGGGCCGTGCGGAATCCCGGGGAACCGGTGGAATCGACGGTCGATCGGGCGGATCAGGGGTTGATCAGGATCCGCCTGAAGGAACGCGGACGACTGCAGCGCCGCAGCAGGAGCGGAGAGCAACTGAACCCTGCTTGAGTTCTTGGTGGTCGGCTTCGTCGGCGGGGCGTTGGGTGCGCTCTTGGGGG
>JBDGZZ010000091.1:0-15296 GCA_039588335.1 Gemmatimonadota bacterium
AACTGCTGATCGTGGACGAGGTCTGGTCCCTGGTGGGCTCTGCCAACTGGGATCCGAGGAGCTTTCGCCTGAACTTCGAGTTCAATCTCGAATGCTATGACCGCGATCTCGCCGTCAGCCTGGCCCGCCTGGCCGACGACAAGGCGGCACGGGGCAGACCGGTAACGCTGGCAGACGTGGCGAGGCGTGGTTTCCCAACGCGACTGCGTGATGGTATCGCAAGGCTGGCATCGCCCTATCTGTGACCGGACGGCCGTATGATGGTCTCCCCTCGAAGGGTATCGGTCGGGCCGGTCCAGGCCTGTTTTGCGTGGAAGTAGCTCAGCCTAGGGTGGGGTCCCGACTTCAGCGGGGTCCCATTCTTTGTTGTCTGAGACCGCTGGCGTGCGTTCAGTGTGCCCAACCTTTGGCGCCCCACCACATTCCTGCGAGCCCGAAGCAAGGACATCCCAAGCACCTCTGAGCCACGTTTCTCAACCACTTACCGCTTCAAATGTGGGTCGGCAAAATGCGTGTAGCGGTCCCAGTCGTAGGTGATCACTTCGTGCCTCCCGGGGCGGATGTGGTAGCCGATGGTGCTGAGGATAGGTAGGCACGCGCTTGCCTAGCGCGCATCCCCTGAGGCGATGAAAAAACCCCACTGATCTTCACGTGCACTGCTTCCAGTGTATGATATTGGCCGCCTCGGATCGCCCCACCGGATGCTCGGGTGATCCTAACCCTCTGATGGTCCACTTCCAGCCGCTTGATTCCCGAGGGTAGAACGGGAGTGTGTACTGCTGCGTTGCGGTGGCCTGCACCCGGAACCACAACTGCTGCTTAGCATCGTTGTTTGGCAGCCTGACACACTTCTGCTCGCCCGGTAGGACGCTACCGAATACCAGACCGACACCGCCTAGGGCGATCAGGTATCCGGACTTGTTGTCTATCAGCAGGCTGATGATGTAGGGATTGGTCTGATCCTCGGGATCGGCTTGATCTTCGGGACCGGGTTGAACCTCGTGCCCCTGATGTTGGCAGGCCGATAGCACCAATACTAGCAAGGCTAGCCGCTTCATTCGCCCTCCCGGAAGCATCATAGAATGACAGCCGTGAACACATCCCACCCCCAGCAATCTGCACCGTACATGGTTCGCGGTAAACCCATGTCACATCGTGTATGCCTGTGTTGAAGTCGTAGACCACTGGGAGCGGGCTCGTTTCACAGGTCTGCGGCTCGGTTGGACTCTCGGTATTGTCAACTCAACGCGATCGGGACCGGTTACCCTTCTCCAGCACGATCAAGCCGCACTCGTTCCGGGTCTTCAGGGCGGAGTAGCTCCGCGGAGCCTGCTGACCACGTTCATCAACGCCCTACCATCGTGGTAAGCGCTCTTCCAGATGCCGCCTTTCTCACGCTCGGCAGCTTCGGGTTCCTTGTCTATGCCACCAACGTACCAGCCACCCCGTTCGTGATCGATGAGGTTGGTGCTGATGTACGACCACTGAAGCAGGAACTTGTCATGGTATGCCAGCGGATCATCAGGATACAGATCGCCGAACAGGAGTAGCGAATTCAGGCCTTCCGCCTGAGTCCACCAGTTCTTTCCCTCTCGGGTAATGGACACGGCGGTCTCGTCCTCATTGTATTCCCCGCCGTCATAGAAGCCGCCGACTTCGTCATCCCATCCCCACATGAGCGAGTGATCGACCATAGCCTTTCCGCGCTCGAGTGTTGCTGACAGGTCGATGCCCAGCGCCTCAGCCGCTTCCAGCATCAGAAAGGCTGTTTCGGCATCATGTCCGAATGAGACATGATCCATCATCCCGCCCCGAATGGGTGTCCCGGTCGAATCTAGCGGGAGGTAGGGACGCCAGTCGGCATGTGAGAAGAGTGTGAGGTATGCTTTTTCGCCGGTAATGGTGTCCCTGATGATCTCCAGCATCTCGTTCAGTCGCACGCCCAGCAGTGAATCCGGCCAGACCTGATAGAGTTCGGTGAAGGCCTCGAGGATGTGAATCGAAGAGTTCTGATCCTTGGGCGGCATCCGTCGCTCCCCTGGTGGAACTGGAGTGCCATCGCGCCGCAAATTCTGGAAATAGCCACCAGACTCCGGATCGTGCGCGTGCTCATCCAGCCAGTGAAAGGCCTGCTGGGCAAGCTGGAGTGCTTCCTCATTGCCGGAGGCTGCGTAATAGGCTGCAAGACCATAGATGCCGAATGCATGGCCGTACGCCTGTTTGTCGGGGGCCGCGGAAGCTTCGAAAAGCGGAGTGCCGTCCCTGGAGACCGACCACAAGAACCCGCCATATTCCTTGTCCCACATCTTGTCACGCAGGAATTGAAATCCGTGGGCCGACATCTCCAGATACGCGGTGTTTTCGGGAAAGAACTTGCCCGCCTTGGCCGTGGTCCAAGTGTGTCGTGCCTGGGTGACGATCATCTTTGTGTGGTCCTCGGACAGCTCCCAGTCCGCATTCCATTGCGTTAGATAGCCACCGAACCCGGTGTCAACAACACGCGGAAACCATGCAGCGTACAGTTCATCTCTCAGAGAGGCCTCGATCTCGTTTGCGAGGGCATTCCGCGCTTCCGCGGTGCCAAGTGGTCCTGCATCCTGCGCAGGTTGGGATTCGCCGCACGAGGAGAGTAACAGAGCGAGTGTGAGGGACGCAGTGAAATTGGCGACAGTTTTCATTTTCACGGTATTTCGCACGATGGTTCCGTCCTAAGCACCTGTACTACGACCACCCCGATTCTGCAATCTGCTCTGCGATCCGCAATCTGCAAGACTGCGACACATTCTTCTGACGACCGTTTCGAAGGAGAGGCCCGAGGACGGAATCGACGAAGGGAAGGTGTGTTAGCGGGTCAGCAGCACCACCATCCCGAGTACCGGGATGACCGTATCGGCCCAGAAAACGAACATCCACTTTATCAGTTCCGCTCGGTGTGCATCCATCTTTGCCTCTACCTGGGCAATGCGCTGGCCGGACTTTACCTCGACTTGTGCGATGTGCTGCTCGAGATTGGACACGACCTGCGCTATCGATGGCCTAGCTTCGTCTCCACCTGAGTGATGCATTGGCTCAGCTTCGTCTCCACCTGAGCGATGCGTTGCTCGAGCTTGGACTCCAGCAAGCCGCGAGTTCGTGTCGTGCTTTGTACCCCTCGATGTAAGACCTTGTACATCTAGCTAGCACAGAAACTGATAGGCCACCGAGGTTACGATCTTGTTCGCTTTTCCCAATCGTCACGTGTGCCGTAAGACGGGCCCGAATCTATGAGTGTTCAGCATTTGAGCAAGGGCGAACGCATCTTCTAACGACAATACGAACGTACCAGCGTGTCGTTCAGTCCAGGTCCGTCCTGCGTCAGGCGAAGCCAAAAAGTACACCAAGTGACAGAAGCTCTTCATGGTCTCCGGCGCGGTCTGCTCGATACGCAATTCGTCGGGCAGCAAGAACGACACGACTGTCTCTAATGGCTCCACCATGTCCACACCATCCGGGGCAACCCGAAGCCGCACGGGCAATTTCGTTTCCGGACAAGTCGACTCAACCTGAGCAGTCGTGTCCAGCAGCTCCGGTATGAACAGTGAGTCCCATGCGCACCAAGTGTAGAGCGTCTGATTGTTCACAATGAACTTGTGCGCCATCTCCACTACAGCCAGCCCGCCGAACCCAACAATCGCCTCTTGATCGTCGTGGAAGGTCAGGCAGCTCAGGGCGTCGCTTTCGAGTACCTCATTCACTTCACGGTCTGGAACATCCAAGGCTGACGCCAGTTGTTGGCGACGAACGGGAACTCCCTTTGCGAGTTCGCGATAGAGACCAAGTGCAACTATCTGTTGACCTTCGTCTAGTTGTAGGTCAGCGGCTGAAAGCGGTGCAAAGATCTGTTCTAGATCGGGCATATCCTGTGTCTACCTCCAGTCGAGCACCGTAGCTTGAAAGCCTGTCATCCGCTCCAGTTCGGCAGTGAACTGATCCGGCGGCGTCGCAGTCGAATCGAACGTCACCACCGCCTGTCCTGTCTCGTACGAGACACCCGCTCTCCCCACTCCATCAACTCGTCGTAGGGCCACGCGGGCCGCTGCTGCACAACCAGTTCACGTCATGCCTGTAACGGCGAGCGTCACCATTGCATGGTGGCGGCCTTGGGGCGACTCACTAAAGCTGCCACCGTTCGCAAAGCCGCACAATGAAAGGCAGCTGTGGATCCCACAATTTCAAGAAAGCGGAACCGCCCGGCCACATGGCAGCTCACTAACCGAGAATCAGTAGGTCCTGTGCTAACGCCGGCGGCGAAAGAGAACCGTCGAAGCGATATACGGAGGCGTGCCACGCCAGCGCGCGCCTTGATCAGTTTGACGACCATCGACGCGTGGGGTCGACGACCCCCTGATGCGACGCCCGAGAGTAAGCGAGGGCGAGGAAGGAGGACATCGCGATGGCGATGCCTGAGCGATGATCATCCAACCCCATTCAGGTCAGGGGACATAGCAATCACGACATCATGCCGGATTTTCTGGGCTTTCGAGCGTTGGCAACGACGTTTTGCCGTACTTCATGCCGTACTTTGCCGGGATAAACGGGAACGCTAACGGGAACCCTGCAGCCAACCCCTTGAAACAAACTCGCCCCACTGTACGTTTATAGCTGTAATAGTTAGCTAACCACGTTTTGCACATAGGTGCTTCAACCATGGGTACACGGAGCCTTGGCTTGTCGACTCTCACCGTCCTCCACGCCATTGCGGGGGGATGCCGCTACGGATTCGACGTCATTGATACCACCGGGTTGCAGAGCGGAACGGTCTACCGCGCGCTCAGCCGCCTGGAGGAGCGACGACTGCTCCGAGCCAAGTGGGAGGCCGCCGGTGAAGCGCTACGGCACAAGCGGCCGCGGCGCAAATACTACGAAGTAACCCCCCAGGGGGAGCGGGAGCTGGCAGCAACACGCCCGCAGCTCCGCGCCCTCGCCCGAGTGCCGGGCCTCGGCGGGCAGCAACGGACCCACGGACACCGGAGCTGACACCTGCAGTCGCCCCGCTCGATCACGCTGCAGCTGTGTCACACGCTGCTCAAGCTGGCAGCCGCCGTGGTGCCGCGGACCGTTCGGAACGAATGGGCCGAAGAGTGGCACGCCGAGGTGTGGCACCGCTGGAACCACCTGCAGTCGGCCGAGCGGATAAGGCTTGGAGCACGGCTGGACCTCGTCTGGAAGAGCTTCGGCGCGGTCACCCACGCAATGTGGCTGGCCGGCCGGGAATGGAGACCTCACATCGTGTGGTATGACCTGCGTTTCACAATCCGTAGTCTGCTCAGGAAACCCGGGTTCACGCTCATTGCCCTGGGCTCGCTCACGCTCGGTATCGGCGCCAACACCCTGGTGTACAGCGTCGTCGACGGCCTGATCCTCAATCCGTTTCCCTACCCCGAACAAGACCGCCTCGTCGTGTTGGGAGTGACGTTCCCCCGGCTCGGACGCGAGCAACAGTTCGTCGAGTCCATCTCGGCGCCCGAATACGGCGACGTTCACGAGCAAAGCGCCACGCTGGATCGATTCGTCGCGTTCGACCTGGGAAACAGAGACCTCGGCGGTGTGGACGAGCCGCAGCGTTTGTTCACCGGGTTCTTCTGGGGCGACGCGTTCCAGACGCTGGGAATGCGGCCCGCTCTGGGACGCGGCTTCCTGGCCGAAGAGATCGAGCAGGGTCAACCCGTGGCAGTGATCAGCCACCGAGTATGGCGATCGCGGTTCGGTGGCGATTCCAGTGTCGTTGGCCGCAACATCACCGTGAACGGACAGCCCACGACCCTGGTCGGTGTCATGCCGCCGCGACTGCTGCTGCTGGACGCCGACCTGTGGCTCCCAATGTGGGCCTCGACCGATGTGCTGCCCCGCAACCAGCGACAGTTCAACGTGCTCGCACGCGTCAAGCCGGGCTACTCGCTCGAGCAGGTCAACTCCGAACTTGCGGCGATATCCGGACGCGTGGAGCAGGCTTTCCTGGGCGAGTACCCAGAGTACGAAGGCTGGCACATGTCGGCGGAGAAGTTCACCGCTGTCTTCTCACGCTTCGTCGGGCCAGCGGGGTTCATAGTGCTGGGCGCCGTAGGGTTCGTGCTGCTACTGGCTTGCGCCAACATCGCAAATCTCCTTCTGGCACGCTGGGCCATCCGGCAACAGGAGATGGCGGTACGCGCGGCGCTGGGAGCCGCGCGCGGTCGACTGGTGCAACAGCTATTCACGGAGAGCATGGTGCTGGCGCTGACCGGTGGTGCTTTGGGATTCGTTCTCGCTGTCGTGGGTACCGATGCCATGGTTGCACTCATTCCGCCACGTCTCATTCCGGGCAGCGCCGAGTTCGGAATGAACCCTCGGGTGTTCGCCTTCACCGCCATCCTGGCACTCGGTAGCGGCCTCGTGTTTGGCCTGGTACCCGCGCTGCAGGGCTCCAAGACACAGATGCAGGAGACGCTCAACGCGGAAGGCGGTCGCACCACTACCGGGGGCGCGGCGCTCAGGCTGCGTCAGGCGTTCATCGTGGCACAGACCGCGATTGCCGTCGTACTGCTTACAGGCTCGGGTCTGCTAGTGCGGAGTTTTGGCAATTTGAAGAACATCGATCCCGGCTTCAATTCCGAGAACGTGCTCACACTGCGGATCACGCTGCCACGCGAGCGTTACCAAGGGGACGATGTTGCTCCGTTCTTCAACCGACTGGTCGAGGATGTGGCGCGCAGTCCGGGAGTCATCGGTGCCGCGGTCACCTCGCAGTTTCCCCCGCGTGAGCCGTTCGACGGCCAGTTCCGCATCGAGGGTCGGGACCACTCTGATGAGGCCGACCTCCCCGTTGCGCTCGCCACGATCGCAAGTCCCAACTACGCGAACGTGTTGGGAGTGAGGCTGATCCGCGGCCGTGCACTCAGCGACACCGACGACCTGCGAGCACCACTGGTGGTGCTGGTCAATCAGGCGTTTGCCCGGCGCTACTTGCCCAACGAGGATCCGGTCGGCCAGCGAGTGGCAAGTGCCTCGGGCAGCTGGCGCACAATCGTTGGAGTGGTGTCCGACGCACGCAACCGCGGTATCGATACCGAGGTGATGCCGGAGCTGTTCCTGCCACTGGAACAGACTAGTGGTGTAATGAACCAACTCTTCCTGCTCACGCGCACCCAAGGCGACCCTCTTGCCAGCCTGTCCACCGTTCGTGCGGTGGTCAAGGACCTGGACCCCGATCTCCCGGTGTACGCAGTGCAGACCATGTCAGACCGACTGGCGACAGCCGTCGCTCCCCAGCGCATCGCCACGTGGGTGCTGACGGTGCTCGGAGTCGTCGCTCTCGGCTTGGCGTCCATGGGGATCTATGGCGTCATCTCTTACTGGGTGGCGGACCGTACCAGAGAGTTGGGTGTTCGAATCGCGCTGGGCGCGGCCGGTGGATCGATCTTGGCCATGGTGATGTGGCAAGTCACCAAACTGGTTGCAGCCGGCATCGTCTTCGGACTCGCGATCGCAGTAACGCTATCGCGAACCCTCCGCAGTCTGCTCTTCAACGTGAGCAACACCGACTTTGCGACACTCTGTGTGGCAGCAGGCGTGCTCATCGTGGTGGCCCTCGTCGCGGGATACATCCCGGCTCACAGGGCGGCACGACTCGACCCGGTGTCAGCGTTGCGTTGCGAGTAGAAGGGTACGTCGAGGGCCCTTGTGGTGGAATTGGCAGAAGCGTTTTCTTGACGGACAGTCGCACTGTCGGCCACTGCATTTCAGAGCGGATACCAACACACGCCTGCGAAGAGCACCCTTTAGGGTTAGAGACTTTCAGTGTGCGTGTTGGGACAGCGAGCGCCTTCATTAGATACACGCCCAGCCGGCGTGTGCCTAGGCAATCGTGTTCATCAGTTTGGAAGAGGGATGACACACCCAGTATGAAGGATCAGATCACATGTGTTCGAAGGAGGAAGGATTCAGTCTCCTAACATACTGATTAAGAGGCCGGCCAAGTCTTACATCATTTCGTTACATCTTGTTGTCAAACCGCGTGTTCGTGTGGTCCGTTGCTGTACTTCACACCCGTCGATGTAAGACTTTGTAGGACCTAACTGACACAGATACCGACCCAATCGAGCGCGGTCACCGTGATTGGATCGAAAGAATCCACGGAACCAGCGTTTCATCGGCCCGTCCATCACTCTTCCTTGAGCACGTCCGCCGCCTGGATGCTGAGCCCCCGCCTTGCAGGACCAACCGACCCGGCGAGCCCCACTGCCATCACGAGAGCCGCCACCGCAAGAAGGACCCACGGGACGTTCGGCGCGTCCAAGACCAGCAGGTCAAGATCGATCTGCCTTAGGTAGATGGCGATGGGGATTGCCATCGCGGAGCCAAGTATAATGCCAAGTCCAAGCTGCATTGCTGCCCGGGAGAAGATGCTGCCCAGGATGCGTCGCGGAAAAGCGCCCAGGGCAACGCGGATCCCGATCTCCCGGCGGCGTTGCGTCACCGCGAACGATGTCAGCGCGTAGATCCCGGCGGTCGAGAGGAAAACGAGACTCAAGATCGCAAGCGAGAGCACCCATGCCATGAGACGTGCGACCGTCGTGTCCGGCCTTGACCGGTATACTACGTCCAGGGGCAGAGGGGTGGCGATTCCAACGGTGGGATCTAGTTCGGCGACCACTTCTCGCAATCGTCTTGACAAGTCCCGCGTCGATCCGACCCGCAACGCCAGAGCTGGAGAGACGGGTGGGACAGCGCTATACACCTTGCCTTGGACACCCGGCTCGGTGCTCTCATTGAGCGGGAAACTCTCCACAACTCCGACGATCTGGAGCCACGGCCCCGGCTCCGCGTCGCCCCAAGGGACATGTCGGGCACGGCGGCCAACGGCCGAGGCACCACCCAACACCTGCTCCACGAAAGCGCGGTCGACAATCACGGTGCCCGACCCTGACTCGCGATCATCGGGCACGAATTGCCGGCCCGCCAAAAGCTGGACCTCGAACAACTCGAAGAAGTCGACATCCACCTGGTTATGGCGTAGGCGTACGCCGCGCGACCCCGGCCGTGACGACACGCCTTCAACCTCGAAGGCTAGCATTCCCCACTCGAACGAGCCGGGAATGGTGCGCGCGTATGTGACACCGGAAACGCCAGGTTCGGCCTCGAGGCGACTCTCCAGCAGGTCCCACAGCGCTTCAAAACGCGCACGATGCTCCCGCTGTTGTTCTGCTACGTCCACTGCGTGCTCAGGTGAATCGTGACCCATCACGAGTCGGGCCGTCAGGAATTCCTCCGCTGCGAAGCCGGGCCCGGACATCCCAAGCCTGCTGGCGCTCCACGCGATGCCAGCTGCCAACGGTAAGGCGGCAACAGTGATAGCGACCTGGGCCACGATCAAAACGGTCCACGTTCTCCCAAGCTGTATCCCGGTGCCGCCACCCACCTTTCGAAGCCCCGAATACACCCGGCTCCCAGTTGCTTGAAGAGCAGGTATGACGCCTACCACGGCAGCGGCAAGTACGGTCAATCCAAGAAGATATACGACCGCAGAGGGGGAAACGCTGAATTTGTACCAGATGGGGAATTCCGCGCTTACGCTTCCGATCTGCGCCATGAGGCTGTTCAATTGCCGGAACGCAAACCCTACGAGCGCTAGTGCAGCGACTGCCGCAACCGCCGCGAGCACGAGAGCCTCAGCAAAGAGCTGTGTCACAATACGGCGGCGGCTTGCCCCTAGGGCGTTCCGAACCGCGATCTCTCCCTGGCGCCTCGCCGTTCTTGCATAGACCAGGATCGCGACGTTGGCGCACGGCACGAGGAGGAGTAGGGTGAAAAAGACTTGGACAAGATGGATCGCCCCGGGTGGAACGTCTTCCACATTGACGTGCCGGGCTGAATAGTCCACCAATCCAGGCCGAAGGTTCTCGTGCGTGCTCGTTATGGCAGTGGGCTCGAGCAGTCCGAGCCCCCTCAACTCAGCCTGCGCGCCCTCACGCTCAATGCCGGCACGTAGACGGCCGAAGATCTCGACCTGTGGCCCGTCTCCCTCATAGCTCAACATATCGGTCCGAAGGGGTGTCCAGAGTCCGTGGTTCACCGGGTAGGCGAAACCCTCCGGCATCACCCCGACCACCGTGTGCAGGGTGCCCCCGAGGCGGATTTCTCGTCCCACGATGGTCGGATCGGAGCCGAATCGCGTCCGCCAAATGTCATGACCCACCACAACGACTGGGGGTGCACCCTCACGCGCGTCCTCCAGGACGAGAGGCCGGCCCATTAGTGGAGGCACCCGAAAGAGCCGGAACGCCGACGGAGTGATGTCGGCAGAGTTGACGGGATCTCCTCGACCGTCCTCAGTGATCAAGTCACGCTGTTGGAAGTGGCGGAAGGCGCTGAGATCCTCAAGCGACTGCAGCTCGTCCCGCCACCGCACGAAATCCCGCAACGATGCCCCGTATCCGTGTCGGCGCCCACGCGCAACGTCCCAGGTTAGCACCGTGACGACGTCTTCAAGCAGCGGTGGGGTACGTAGCATGGAGTGAAACGCACTTGTGCCGCCCAAGCAGATGGCGATCCCCACTGCCATCGCAAGCCCCCCGGCCAGCGTGAGGCCAGGGTACTTCACCAACATTCGGAAGCCCAACTTGAAGTCCAGCCACCACGCATCCAGCCGATTCAGTACCGGATGAACACCGGTCTCATTCCGAACCTGATCCTTCGTCACATCGTCGCGGCCAAGGGAACGGCGCGCTGCGATTCTCGCTTCTCGAGGAGGCATACCCCGCTCAAGGTTGCGTCGCGTCGACTCCTCGAGGTGAAACCGCAACTCATCATCCAAGTCCGCCTCGAACCGGCCTCGGCGCACGAGTACACGCACCCTTTCGAGCTGCCCACGGAGCCACCGTTTCATCGGCCCCCCACACGTGCAGCCTTGAGGCTCAAAACGCGATTAACTGCCCCCGAAGTCGTGGCCCACTTTGCGAGCTGCTCCTGCAGATACCCACCGCCTCCGCTCGTCAGTTGGTAGTACCGTGCACGACGTCCGTTCTCCGTCACGCCCCATTTGGCGCGAACGAATCCCTTCTGCTTCAGCCGTTGGAGCGCCGGGTACAGCGATCCCTGGTTTACGGCAAATACGCCGTCGGTTACTTTCTCTAATTGCTCGGCCAAGCCCCACCCGTGATTGGGACCGCATTCAAGTAACTTCAGGACGAGTAAGTCGAGGGTGCCGAGTAGTACGTCGGACTTTGACGGGGTCACGTGCACTCCTTTTGGCCGCCTAAAGGAAAGCATAGCACGTTTCCTTTTGGCCGTCAATAGGAAAGTTTTGGGGGGTGTGGGAACGGTGACGAGGTCCGACCGGAGTGGTCAGCCCGCAGGATCTCTGTCGGCTGGGTCGAGTTGGAATCCGAGGGATTGCGCCGCGGATGCTCTATTTGATCGGTTAAGCCACGAGCCACAGGCGAGTGGCGGCGACAAGGCCCCAGCGGCCCAACGAAAAACGAGCGGCAACAAGCCGCTCGTTTGAGTCGGGACGGTGGGATTTGAACCCACGACCCCCTGATGCGACGCCGGAGTGCTAGCGACGGCGAGCAAGAGCGACAGCGCGCGAGTGAAGCTCGGGCGATGATCGCTCAACCCCATTCAGGCCAGGGGACATAGCAATTACGACATTATGCCGGTTTTTCTGGGCTTTCGAGCGTTGGCAACGACATTTTGCCGTACTCTATGCTGTACTTGGCCGGGATAAACGGGAACTCTAACGGGAACGCGTTGCCCTACCCCTTTGGCCTCATCAACTCTTGGAACGGCGGGTAGTCGCGAGTGCGCTTGTTCCCTACCGCTCCACCTCCACATCCGCCACCCATATGTCTACTTCGGGCTGCCCTACAGACAGATAGAGGCGGTCGGGGCCGACGGTGAGCCACGCTCTGGCAACGGACTCGGGATCGTCATATGCAATCACGAGGCTCGGCTCGCCGCCCTGCACAGGAATGGCCCAAATCCCCTCCATACCGTCTTCGTGCGTTGCCCAGGCGTATATGGTCGAGCCGTCCCTGGAGAACCTCTGATAGAGGTTTGCCAGACTTAGCCCGTCGGTCGCGGGATCGTAGCGCCACAGCACTTCTCCCTCCCGCGACAACAGCACAAGGGAAGCAGCCGGCCCAGTAGCTGCTGCTGGCCCCGCGCCCACATTACACAACACGCCGCTGCCGTCTGGTGCCCAATCGGAGGGCTGGCAGCCAAAGTCGGAGATCTGGATGGCGTCACCCCAAGCTCCGCCAATCGCCTCACGCGACACAACCCACGCCTCAAGCTGTCCAGTCTGGTTTGAGTTGAACGCAAGCTCCAGCCCGCTCGGGGACCACATTGGGAGCCAAGTTAACTCGGCACTGGTAATCTGGACCGGGGTGCCCCCGTTTGCGGATACTACCATCACCTGAACCTCACCACCCTCGTCCTTGTGAAACGCGATCTCGGTTCCATCGGGTGACCATCGGGGATCAAACTCGTTCACCGGGCTGTCGGTGATCGGCGTCGGGTTGCCACCCTCAACGGGCATCTTGTAGATGTTTTGGTTGCCCCGGACGTCCGAGGAGTAGACGATCCACCTACCGTCGGGTGAGATGTCGTGGGGCTGGATCACCGCGTTTTCGCTGGTCACTTGGTGGCCATCGGCTATTGAGACGGTGCCCGAGTCGGTCGGATACGACCAGATGTTCTGGCGCATGGTGGCCTTCGAAAACGCCAGCTTCCTCGCGGCGATGGAATAGGAGATCGTGTGTGCATCGGTCAGTCCCGCCACCTTCCGTGGTTCTCCGCGAGATCCCGACGGTCCGACCTCAACGACATACACCTCCCACTGGCCGTCGCGGTCGGACACGAATAGCAGGTGGTCGTCATCGAGCCAGGCCGGACTGATGTCAGTAAACTCGTCTCCGGTCACTCCCACAGGCTCACCGCCGTCGGCATCCACGATCCAGATTGACGACGAAGCTCCAACGTGGAAGTGCACGAGCGGACCATACCCTCCGTACACGTAGGCGATCCACCTGCTGTCGGGTGACCACTCAGGCGAAAGGCTCCGCACCACCGTTAGTTCGGCGACTGCGAGCAGTTTGGTGGTGTCTTCGGCAATCGAATAGGTAAAGATGCTGTCACCATTCGCGATGAATACGACGCGAGAACCATCAGGCGACCACGCTGGCTTGAAGGCGTTCCTTGGCAGGTCAGTGGCGCGAACCGAGCCTCCCAGCCTCCCTGTTTCCATCCACGGGCACTCCCTCGAGGGGCACAGACCACGGAAGCGAACGGACTCACCGTCGGCGCTCCACGCGGGAAATCGCTCGTGTGAATCATGCACTCCCTGTGTGGGTCGGGCCTCGCCACCTCCAACCGCAGTGCGTGTACTTCGAATGACAACTGACTGCCTCCCGTCACGCTGAGCTATGAACGCCACCTGACTTCCGTCTGGCGACAAGGCTGGCTGCCACTCCATCCCCGGTTCGCTGGTCACGGCGCGGATGTTGGACGTAGTGATGGTGATCGGGCTCGGTTCCATCATTCGCGAGACCAGAACCGTGACCGCGATAATTGCAGCAACGCCCGCCGGTACTCCCGCTATCATCCATCGGCGCTTCGCCAGCCGATCCACGGGCACACTCGGCGTAGCCAATGCCTCCAACTGCGGTAACAATTCCTCGGCAGTCTGCCACCTATCAGCGGCCTTCTTCTCCAAACACCTGAGCACCAACTGTTCGAGGGCAGGTGGTACTGTTTCTCGGTACTTCGTGACCGGCTCGGGTGTCTGGGTAACATGAGCCGCAAGCAACTCTTGCTGCGTGTTGCCAACAAATGGTGTTCTGCCAGTTAGCAGCTCGTAGGCGATCACGCCCACGGCATAGATGTCCGCTCGATGGTCTATGTGTGGATCAGCAGCCGCTTGCTCAGGGGCCATGTAGGCAGGCGTCCCTAACGCAACACCCTCAGTGGTTAACTTATGCGCTCCCGTCGCTTCGCTAACCGCCTTGGCTACTCCGAAGTCGGTCACCAGCGCATGACGCTCAGTCAGCATCACGTTGTCTGGCTTGATGTCCCTGTGAACTACGTTGTGCTTGTGAGCATGACTCAGGGCGTCAACGACATCGCGAAGGATGCGAAGAGCCTCCGCGATAGGGAGTTCACCTTCCTTCGCCAGCCTGTCCCTCAGCGACTGCCCCTCGACATATGGCATGACGTAGTAGAGGAACCCGCCAGCGTCACCTGAGTCGTGGAGTGGCAGGATGTGAGGGTGTGTGAGATTGGCCGCGATCTTGATCTCTTGGTGGAACCGCTCAGGACCCAACGCGGCAGCCAATTCAGGACGGAGGACCTTGACGGCGACCTGGCGTTCGTGCTTGAGATCTCGAGCGAGATAGACCGTTGCCATGCCGCCAGCGCCAAGCGGGCGCTCGATGGCGTAGCGGTCTTGGAGGGCTTCCTTCAGACGAGCTAGGACATCCTCGGTCACGTCATGCGACCTCCTGGTCCCAGGAGATAAGCTACGACTTGCGTTATGGCGGGGCCAGATGGATCGCTACGGGGCGATGATCGCTACAAGGATCAGGTTCATTCGAACCTTCCTTCGGGGTACTCTCCCAGGTTGTCCTCCATCACCAGCACGTAGCGCTCGGTCACTTCCTCCTCATGGCGCGTCCCCACAGCATACTTCGCCAACAGGTCCACCACCTTCAAACGCAGTTCGTCCGTCGTCGGTGGCTTAACAACCATGACTTGCGCACAGTCAGGGCACTCGATCCGCATGTCCCGAGGAGCCTCCAGAATCTCTTCGAGCGCCGCTAATCCTTCTTCACCCAACCCGGCTTACGGCAACTCCATGTCACATACGTAGAAGGCCGATGAAGCTAATCCGTTGCTCCATCGACCTTTAATTAATCGGGACGGTGGGATTTGAACCCACGACCCCCTGAACCCCATTCAGGTGCGCTACCGGGCTGCGCCACGTCCCGTTCAACTCCAATCTACCACCGGACTCAAGGCGTCGTGGAACGATCCCCCTGATGCGACGCCGGAGCGATAGCGACGGCGAGCAAGGTCAACGTCGCGAGTGCGGTCCAGCTTGCTGGAACGCTCGAGCGATGGTTGCCCAACCCCATTCAGGTGCGCTACCGGACTGCGCCACGTCCCGAGACCCTGTAATGTAGTCGGAAGAACCGACCTACGCCCCTGTTACGCTTAGGCGCAAGGGCGTGGAGTAGAATTTGCAGTAGTTTCTACTCCATGCCAAGACCGTTCGCATACCG
>JBDGZZ010000092.1:0-18058 GCA_039588335.1 Gemmatimonadota bacterium
CTCGGTGAGGAGTATGGCCCAGGTATTCCCGTGCCGCGCTCAGGAAGGTGGAGGCATATACGAGCTTGATCGCCTCCAACAGCTGCGCCAGGCGGACGTCGAGGGACGGGTGGTTATTGGGCAGCATGACAGTCGCATATACGCCTGCAAAGGACTGGTACAGCGAGTCCTCCAGAATACTCGAGGAGCGCACCGCTAGGGGCTCGGTGAATTTCTGGAGGAACGAGGCCAACTCAGCCCGCCGGTTCTTATTGAATCGGCTCTGGCGGAAACGACGAAGAATTTCGTCGTCCGGTAGCGCGCTCACCTCTCGGGGGAGTTTCCGTAGTCCATTCTCGGCAAGGAACTCCTCAAACACATCACTCGCCAGCGCTACTGTCTGGGGAATGTCGATCTCGACGCCGGGGACGTCTATCCGCTCCTCGGAAAGCAGTCGCTGGACGAAAGCGAGTCCGCGGCCTTTTCCCCCTAGGGAACCTGACCCGATCTTTGCGAAGGCAATGTACTCGTCGAACTCGTCACCTCTGAAATCGACCATCACGTGTCTCTGGATCTGGCGCAGGTAGCCCGTCATGGTCGAGGTGAGCCAATGTCCCAACTTCTGAATCGAGTCGAAGTCGTCCACCGTGCGGGGGCGGATCATGGAGGCGAGTTCGAACTCGGTTCTCGCTTTGAGCCAGGCCGAGAAGTGGTTCCGCTCCGCGTGAAACTTGATCGAATCCTCGGGGACCTTCTGGAGAGCTCGGATCATCCCACGCATGTCGCTCGCTCGTGATATCTCGCGGCCGTCGGGATGTCTGAAGACGAAGTCGCCGAACCCGAACTGCTCGATGATGAACTGCCTCAGCTCATCCAGCATATGCGGCGATCTCTTATGCAGAAAACTGGTGGCGACTTCCAGACTGGCCTTACGGTACGACTTGTCTGCCGACTGGAGCAGGATCGGCATGTCTGGAACCTGTTCCCGCACCCGACGGGCAAGATCGATCCCCGCGTCCTCGGTCATTACGCCGTCGCGGGGGAAGCCGACGTCCGAAATCACTCCAAGTACGTTGGGACGATACCTCTCGAACAATTCCCACGCTTCTTCGTAGTTCTGGGCCAACAGGATCTTGGGTCGGGCACGAATGCGGAGCAGACGGTGGGAAAGGTTCAAGCCCTCGGCCATGAGGCGACCAGTCTGGAGCGTGACCGCCGTGTAGATGTGGTGCAGGTATGTGGAGTAGTAGCGTACTTCATCTTCCACCAGGATGATTGCCTGTACTCCACCCTCGATTACGTCGTGGTCGGCATTACTCTGGTCCTCTACCTGCTTGATCATCGCAAGCAGCGACTTCACATCACCCTGCCACAGAAAGAGGAAATCGACATCACCCGACCGTCTGAGGCCGTCAAGGTCAGGCAAGTTCCAAGCGTGGGCTGCCAGGACGCAAACCGACAGATCCGGATCGATACTCTTCACCTCATGCGCGAATTGCCCGACCTCCATGTCGTTTAGACGCGGACTCACCACTACCATGTCAAACCCACGGTCTGCTTCTCTTATGAGCTGCAGGGCCTCGGCACCGGTGGTGGCGGGAGAGAAGTGCGGTGTGTAGCGCAGATTGAGGGCGAGGCTACGGTACTCCTCGAGGAGTAATTCGGTCAACTGACCATCCTCTTCGAGCACGAACGTGTCGTACTGGGATGCAACGAGCAAAATCTCTTGCACCCTGAACTCCATCAGATCCCTGAATTCTTGGGTGCGCATCCCGTAGCGAGTCGTCAGTCCGAGCTCGTCGATCATGATTCTCCCGAGTGTGTTAGCGCGGACTCCAGCCGCGCGTGTCAGTTGGTCCATTCGTATCTAGCATGTCACTCGCACCGACGCTACCCGTTGTCCAAGTCCATCCTATTGAATAATGCCCCGCAGTCCACTTCGGAACTGCGGGGCATTCTCGTGCCGCAACCTCTGCCCTCGCGGACTACCCAAACGTCCGTGGAACAGGCAGAAACCTAGATCTAGTTCTCGGGCTCCGAGGGGCTAACCGCAAACGTCCCCACCCGCTCGACAACCAACGTTTGCGTGAGTGTCTTGTCTCCGGCCTTTAGAGTTACGGTGTAGACTCCCGGATCCATTAGTGGAGCCTGACCGCCACCACCTCTGAACATCGCCCGCAGTGCCCTGAAGCCCTGATCTGGAGCGATCAACTCGGCTATCTCACGCATCTGGCCGTAGTTGCCGCGGCCACCGCCGCCCATCTGCTCGGCGGGACGTTCCCGGAACTCCTCAGGATCTCCGGCCTGGCCGCCACCACCGCCAAACCCTCGCATCAGCGCCGCTGCGCTGGTTTCGCCCGTATACGCACCGGTCAGACGGCGGACCGTGCTTTCGTCCCAACCGGCTTCGACGAGAGAGTCGGCCACTACCTTCGCGCGGGCGGATAGCTCTTCCTTTTCCTTCTTTTCGTATGGTCCAGGCTCGGCCGCTTCGGGCGCGGGACCGCGGTAGTTCCAGCGAACTGTATGGATTCCCGCTTCCGCCGGACCCTGGATTGTGTCGACGACCTCACCATCTGCGTCGGTCACCGTGATCTCTACCCGTGGTCCGCGCGGTGTACCAAGTCTTGCTCCGGACGGGCCTTGAGCCATTGCCGGCCGTTGGGCTCCCTGCTGGGCCTGCTGTCGCTCGCCACCCCGCTCGGGTTGGCTCTCTTCGAACGCAGCCTGCAACTCGGCCGCAATTTCCTCCCCAATGAAATAGCTGATCTCAGCATTCGAGCCAGGAGTGGGGCGCTGGAAATACGACTGCGCGTAGAACTCACCACCACGGGGTGGTGTACCGAACTGGAATGCGGGCCTCGGCTCAAACAAAGCCGCTCCGTCCGCTATAACCTGATCGGTCATATCCTGCAGCGGTGCGATGTCTACGATCCAGATGGAACGGCCATGCGTACCGGCTATGAGCTCCCGGTCGCGCGGGTGGATCTCGAGATCGTGTACCGGAACAGCCGGTAGCCCCTCCATGAAGCGCTGCCACGAGGAACCACGATCTGTTGAGACATATGCACCCACATCGGTGCCCACAAACAGCAGGTTCTCGTTGCGCGGATCCTCACGGATCACATGGACGAAATCGACCGAACCGGTCGGCAGGTTCGCAGCTATGGACCGGAAATTCCCGCCACCATTGTCCGTCGCGTAGACGTAGGGAGTGAAATCGTTAGTACGGTGATTGTCGAACGTGACGTAGAACCGTTCGGTGTCGAAATGCGATGGCTCGATACGGCTCACATAGGAGTTGGCGGGCACCCCATCAAACCGGTCGGTGAGTTCGGTCCACTCACCACCGTCGTTACGCGATATCCAGACCCGCCCGTCATCGGTGCCGGCAAACAACATCCCTTGCCGCAGCGGTGACTCTGCAAGCGAGACGATGGTTGCGTACGTCTCAGCACCTGTTACGTCGGGCGTTATGCCACCGGTGGTCTGGGTACTGATCTTCACCTTCTCTGGATCGTTGTAACTGAGATCGGGTGAGATCGGCTCGAGTCCGTCACCCCAGTTTGTGCTCTTCACCACCATGTTGCCGGCGGCGTAGAAGTGACTGCGGTCGTGGACCGATTGGAAGAACGGAGTGTTCCAGTTCCAGCGCATGTCGTGAGCTGCCGAGTCGGCCGATGCACGTTCACGTAACGCCTGGATGCGTGAGTCGTTCTCGTCCACGCCCTCACTCATCAGCGTGATGATCGTGTCCTGATACGGTAGCCAAACGTCGCGCCAATCCGGCTTCTCGAGCGAGCTGCTCTCACCCGTAGCCAAGTTGTTGCGGCGCATATTGCCACCCTGTGACTCCGACCAGACGATACTGGCGTCTTCAGGATCCTGCACCGAAACGAAGCCGTCACCACCACTGATGGTGTACCAGTGATACTTGCCGATCTGGCCGTTCGAGATGCGGCTTGGGCCACACCAGGTGTAGTTGTCCTGGAGTCCGCCGCACACTCGGTACGGTGTCTCCATGTTGTAGCTCACGTGATAGAACTGGCCTATCGCAAAGTAGTTGAGGTAGTGCCAATTGCCGCCGCGGTCGAACGTGATGGCCACTCCGCCATCATTGCCGTTGACCATGCGCTCGGGATCGATGGGGTCGATCCACAGAGCGTGATCATCTGTGTGCACGCCTACTGCGGTTGAACCCGCTGTCTTGCCGCCGTCACTGGAGAATTGCAGTGGGGTGGATGAGAAATAGACCCGGTCGGGATCGAGCGGATCGACTGCTACTCCCGAATAGTAGAACGGCCTCGAGTTGGCATCGTTCACCTTCTCCCATGTCGCGCCGCCATCGGCAGAGCGATAGAGGCCGTTGCCTCCAGAACCGTCTTCTTCCTTCACAGCCTCGACCATGGTGTACATGATGTCGGGGTTGCTCATGCTGATGCCGATTCCGATACGCCCCTTCATGGTCGTCGGGAAGCCGCCACCAGCAACCTCAGTCCACGAATCGCCGCCGTCTGTCGACTTCCACAGAGCGCTGCCCGGTCCACCGCTGTTCAGGAACCACGGGCCACGCACGCGTTCCCAGCTAGCGGCGAACAGCACGCTGGGGTCATTCGGGTGCATCGCGACATCGACAAAACCCGCTTTGTCGCTGATGAACTTCACCAACTCCCAGGTGTCGCCCCCATCATTGGTGCGGTAGAGACCGCGCTCCGGATTGGAATCCCAGATGTGCCCCAGGGCAGCCACGTAGACGATGTCCGGGTTGGTGGGATGCACCACGATGCGGCCGATTACCTGAGTTTCTAGCAGGCCTTTCAGCTCCCATGTCATTCCGCCGTCCGTCGACTTGAAGATCCCGCCTCCCGGTGAGATCGAGTTGCGGGAATCTTCCTCGCCGGTCCCGGCCCAAATCTGATTGGGGTCCGAGGGAGCGATAGCCAGGTCGCCCATGGCAACGACACGCTCATCGGTCCAGAGTGGCTGGAACGTCGTACCATTGTTGGTGGTCTTCCAAATGCCACCAGAGGCGGCCGCCACATAGAAGGTCTTAGATGGACTGGGCAATCCTTCCACGTCCGTCACCCGGCCGGCCATGTTGGCCGGGCCTATCGACCGCCATTTGAAGGCCTTCATGGCCGTCGAGTCCAGTGGCTGTGTTAGCTGGGCGTCCAACCCGGTTGCACCGAAGGCCAACGCCGCGATGACGAAAATGACGTTCCATCGAGCCATGTTCGTGCCTCTCCTAGTTGGGTAAACATCAATATCCGACATAGTGATTCGGAGGGTTTGTTGTATCTACGTCTTACTACGTCCAAGCGGCCCAATCTGCTGAGTACCTTAGCCCGCCATCCTGTAGAAGGTACACGGGCATCAGCAGCCGGGAAGTAAGCCGCGGCGGGCCATCCGCTAGTACCGGTCAATCCGGTTAGAACCCTTGCCGGCGGGTGTTTCTGGTGCAGCCGGGACCTGTCTGCCCCGCTCAGCGCCGCACAACCTCCAGCAACAACTCGCCGATCCTCCAATTGGTTTTGATGCCACCAAACCGCTCGGCGCCCGGCCCCGACGCAAACAGCGGAACCATCTGAGCAGTGTGACCCCCGGTCGTGTATCGGGCAACCAGGCCAGAGGCATCACCCATGTGTTGCGCATGCACCGTCGTGTCGCTTGGTCCCGCCCGCTGTATCGCTAGCCCGCCGGTTTCGTGGTCGGCAGTTACAACGATCAGGGTTTCAGGATGTCGAGCTTGATATTCGAGTGCCACTCCGATCGCACGATCCAAGTCGAGCATCTCAGCCACAATTGCGCCAAGTGATTCGTTGTCGTGGGCGCGCCAGTCCGGTTGGGAGCCTTCTACCATCAAGAAGAAGCCGTCGGGATCCTGGTCCAGAACCTCGAGCGCTGCCTGTGTCATGGTCGGCAGTGTCGGTATTCGCGTGCGCGCTGCGGGCATGTGCTCCACGGCAAAGAGACCGAATAGCTTGGGTACCGCGCTCGTCTCCACACCACCCAACTCAGCCGCTGTTTCGACGTAGGAGTAGCGGTCATCAATCCCGGACAGTAGATCGAGCCAGTCAGGGCGACGAGCCGGGTCGAACCACTTGCGGCCGCCGCCGAGGACAACGTCCACATCCGCCGCGGTCAGTTGTCTGGCAATCTCCCACTCCATGTTTCGGTTCGGCACATGAGAGGCAAACGCCGCCGGTGTTGCATGAGTGATCGATGATGTAGCGACCAGTCCGGTGGCCATTCCACGGCTCTGCGCCACTTCGAGAATTGTCGGCACCGTGTTCGTGTCGGGATCCACGCCGATCGCGCCGTTGTAGGTACTGACGCCGGCGCTATACGCGGTCGCAGCCGCAGCGCTATCCGTAATCTTGCTATCTGACGCTCTGGTATTCACCAGCCCCGTCACGGGAAACCGCTCCACCGCGAGGTTGTCAGCCGCAAAGGCCGCGGCGGTCCAATGACCGGCACCTGCGCCGTCGCCGATGATCAAGATCACTCGCGGCGGTGGCGCTTTGGTGGCACATGAAGCTGTAACTGCTATGACGGACAAAACAACAATGGATCTCAACCGTGTCATCCAGATCTCCTCGGGCTTGCACTCATAACATCGGGCCCTGTGGCGTACGCCTTTTGCTGATTGGCGGGATCATTCGCCCAGACGGTGTTTTCACTCAGTTTGATGATAACCCGTGAGGAGGTGGATCTGCACCGTCGGAGGCGTGGGCCTAGGGTCTAATGGCCTTTGCCCACTGAGCAATTACGCTCCCAGCCTTAGCATAACCGTGATCAACTGGAGGGCGACAGCGTTGCTCTCTGTGGGGGGACTCGCGCCTCGCACATTGGCGCCTACAGCCAAATGGGAGCAGATTCTACAACAACTTTTCATATTATCACACTATGTCCTTGACTTCTAGAGTCCTCGTCGGCCTCGTGGCCGGCCTAGTGATCGGCGTCATCCTGTCGGTGACGCAGCACCCGGTCTCGCACGGCGTCGTAGCCGTAGTCGAACCGATCGGCGCACTGTGGGTCAACGCGATACGCATGACCGTGGTCCCTCTCGTCGTATCGTTGCTAGTGACGGGTGTGGCCTCGACCTCAGCCCGCAGCGCCGGCACGATCGGGGGCCGAGCCGTAGCACTCTTTGTCGTCCTTACCGCAGCTAGCGCCTTGCTCGCGGCCGTGGCCGCGCCACCATTACTGTCACTGGGTTCGTTCGATAGCGATGCCTTTGCAGCGCTGCGAGAAACCGCGTCCGCGACGCAGGTGGAACTGCCGCCCTTCCGTGATTGGATAGTCAACCTGATACCGTCGAACCCCGTTCGAGCAGCGGCCGACGGTGCGATGCTGCCGCTCATTGTGTTCTCGGGCATCCTCGCGCTGGCCATCACACGCCTCAAGGGCGAGCACAAGCAAACCCTGGTGACTCTTTTCGAGGCGGTATCTCGCGCCATGCTGGTGATCGTGAACTGGATCCTCCTGGTTGCTCCTATCGGCGTGTTTTGTCTGGTCTTGCCGTTGGCAGCCCGCACCGGCATCGACCTCGTCGGCGCAATGGGCGTCTTCATCCTGGTCGCCTGCGGCCTGGCGACAGTTGCTCTACTGGCGCTCTATCCGGTGGCCGTAATAGGCGGTGGCATCTCCCTGAGTCGGTTCGCTCGCGCGTGCGCTCCGGCTCAGGCTGTCGGGTTCAGCACTCGATCGTCGCTGGCGTCGCTCCCCGCCATGCTGGACGCCGCAGACAACGATTTGAAACTGTTACCACAGGTTACCGGTATCGTCCTTCCTGTCGCCGTTGCGCTGCTCAAATACGCGTCACCGCCGGTTCGCATCACGGGGACGCTATTCGTAGCATACCTCTACGGAATCGATCTTGGCGTGCTGGAGATCGGCACCATCGCGGCGGCGCTTGCGGCATTGAGTTTCTACTCGCCCGGCGTCCCGAGCGGCGGCCTCTTCATCATGACACCGGTGTACGTGGCCTTGGGGCTGCCCGTTGAGGGAATCGGACTGCTCATTGCGCTGGACCTGATCCCGGACATGTTCATTACCGCGGCTAACGTAACTGCCGATATGACGGTTGCAGTGGTCCTCGGACGCTCGAGCGGCGGGACTCAACAAGAGGGTTAGTCTTTCAAACCTGGCGCCTTGCCAGACCGCCTTGACTGCCTTCTTTCCTGAGACATCTTGAGAGGACGCTTTGTCAACAGCGTTTCATCGCTAAGGAGATAGATGCGGCTTCTGGTCATGGCTTGGAGGAACCTGTGGCGCTACCGGCGGCGCACGCTCGTCACGGTGGCAGCCATGACCCTCGCGCTCTCGATCATGGTCCTGTACACGTCCCTGGTCGAAGGCTACCTGCGCGACCTGGAACGCAACATCGTCGACATCGAGTTGGGTGACATTCAAGTCTTCGCACCCGACTACCGCGACAACCCTTCCATCTACAACCGTATAGAGAATCCAGAACCGCTTCTCGCGGAACTCCGCGACCGAGGACTCGGAGCCTCTGCGAGACTCATCGGAGGAGGTTTGGCTGCTGCGGGTGAGTCATCGGCGGGTGCCATGCTCAAAGGCATCGACCTCGCACAGGATGCCACTGTGAGCCAGATCTCCCAGCATGTCGATCGAGGAAGCTGGCTCCACGCTGCAGATCAGAACGGTGTCGTGGTTGGAAGCAGGCTGGCGCACACTCTGGGCGTGGAGCCGGGCGACGAACTGGTATTGCTGGGGCAGGCCACCGACGGAAGCATCGCCAACGATCTCTACACAGTGCGCGGCGTGCTCCGCAGCATCAGCGAAGACGCCGATCGCGGCGGGATCTTCATGACCGAGGATGCGTTCCGATTTTTCTTCTCCATGCCACAGGGCGCGCACCAGCTCATGATACGCCGGCCCGCCGAGCGCGATCTTCCGATTGCGGTGACCGAGGTGCGTGAGATCGCTGCCGGGCTGGACGTGCAGAGCTGGCGCGATCTGGTCCCGATCCTGGCCACGGCCTTGGACTCTACCCGCTCGCTCATCGTGATCGTGTTCCTCGTCATCTACGTCGTCGTCGCCATACTCATCATCAATGCGATGCTGATGAGTGTCTTCGAGCGAATCAACGAGATCGGCGTCTTGAAGGCGCTCGGTGTAAGCCCACGGCAAGTCCTAACGCTCATCTTCATCGAGGGTGGACTGCAGACGGCGATCGCGATCGGTGTGGCGCTCACCCTCAGCGTACCCGGTCTCGCCTATCTAGCCGATCATGGAATCGACCTGAGCGGTATGGGCAGCATGTCCTTCGCCGGAATGGCATTCGACCCCGTATGGCGCGGGGTCGTGACACCGTGGGTGATTGTTGGGCCGGTGCTCACGTTGGTGTTCATCGTATCCGTCTCCGTGCTGTATCCGGCTTTAAAGGCGGCCCGTATCAGCCCCGTCGAAGCGATGCGTTACCAATGAGGAGAGTGGCATGAAGGCCCGGGGCACGAGCATGACGGTGATGGCGTGGCGCAACCTGTGGCGCAATCGGCGCCGCACGCTGCTCACGCTCTCCTCGATCGCCTTCGGCGTGTTCCTGGCGGTCATCTTCACCGGGATGCAGGATCGCAACTGGACCGACATGATCAACCTGGCCGCCCGTCTCGGCGCAGGCCACGTGACTCTGCAGCACCCGGGGTATCTCGAGGCCCCGACGCTCTCCAAGACAATCGAGCGAACGGGTGCGCTGCGGGAATCGGCGCTCGCCGAACCCGGTGTGACCCGCGCGGTAGAGCGCATCGTCGGGCAGGCTATGCTCGCGACGGCTCGAGAGAGCCGCGGGGCCGGTTTCATCGCGTTCGATCCTGTCGCGGAGGATACCACGACGCTCACGCTGCTCGGGTCCATTGTCGAAGGTGAGCTCTTCACCTCGGGCCAGGACGGCGGTCTCATCCTGGGTGAACGGCTCGCCGGCAACCTCGGGGTTGAACTGGGCAACAAGGTCGTCTACACGATGACTGACAGGTCGGGCGAGATCGTTAGCGGCTTGGCCAGGGTTTCCGGCATCGTGCGGACCGGTGCTCCCAGCGTCGACCGCGGCTTGAGTCTTCTGCCGATCGACGCGGTGCGCGAAGTACTCGGCTACGCGGACGACGAGGCTACTCAGGTGGCAGCCTTCGTAGACGACCAACGACGTGCCGACCAAGTTGCTAACGCGTTGAATGCAGAGGCCGGTGACAACTTCACCGCGCATCCGTGGCATGAGGTCCAACGGGAGCTAGCGGCGTTCATCGCCCTCAAAGTAGGCGGTGCGCGGTTCATGGAGGCGCTCATCGCCGTGCTCGTAGCCGCCGGCATCTTCAACACTCTGTTCGTCAGCGTGATGGAACGGCTGCGTGAGTTCGGCATCATGATTGCGATCGGATGGAACCCGGGCAGACTGTTCCGGCTCGTGCTCCTGGAAAGTGCGTGGCTCGGTGTGCTCGGACTCGTCGCTGCAGCGTTAGTCACAGCGCTGCCATACTGGTATTTAAACACGCAGGGTATCGACGCTTCCTCGATGATGGGCGAGAACACCGAGGTATCTGGTGTCTCCATGCCCACGACATTCTACGTAAGCATCTTCCCGGTACATGCCGTAGTCATTGCTGTAGCCGCCCTCGTCGCTACGCTCCTGGCGGGACTCTACCCGGCGTGGAAAGCCGGACGGGTCGACCCCGTCGAAACCATTAAGCTCGTGTGAGGTAGGTCCATGACTGCAGAGCGGGACTCCGCAATCGTTCAGCTCACTGATGTGACCAAGGTCTATCACCAGGGGGCGGTGGACGTTCACGCCCTGCGCGGGCTCACGTTTGAGATTGCCAAAGGAGAGTTCACGGCGATTTGTGGTCCATCGGGCTCGGGCAAGACAACTGCACTCAACCTCATAGGCGCGCTCGACCACCCGACATCGGGCACTGTGGTACTGGAAGGGAACGACTTGTCCCAACTCAACCGTCGGGAGCTGAGCTCTTTGCGTAGGGATCGTATCGGTTTCGTGTTCCAGGCATACAATCTCATACCCGTGCTGACCGCATATGAGAACGCCGAGACGGTGATGTGGGTTCAGCGCGTCGATGTGGAGGAGCGTCGGAGGCGCGTCATGGAGCTCCTCGCCGCGGTGGGACTTGAGGGGCTCGAAACGCGCAAGCCAGCAGAGCTTTCCGGAGGACAGCAACAACGCGTGGCAATCGCCCGCGCCATAGCCGCGAATCCCGCGGTCGTCCTGGCGGACGAGCCAACGGCCAACGTCGATTCGGAGACGGCGGACAAACTGATCGGGATCATGGAGCGGTTGAATAGGGAGCAGGGTGTCACGTTTCTCTTTTCGACACACGATCCCCGGGTCATGGAGCGAGCTCACCGGCTCGTGCGTATGGTGGACGGAAACGTCGCCAACGATGAACGGCGGGCGTAGATAGCGCCGTCAGCACCGGCCGGTTTCCGGTGACCGCCCGACTTACCTTCCGGTGTTGAGTATGCTTCTTTTGACCGCGGGAATCGGCACCTACCTGCCTCATCTTGGTACCGTCCCTCATCCAGTGGCTCCCCATGCGTCGACCCGAGCCCGAGGCCCTGAGCGAGGCAGGCAGGCGTTGGGCCGAGCTGCTGCGACGCATCTTCGAGGTCGATCCGCTCGCCTGTCCCCGCTGCGCTGAAGAGATGCGCATAGTCGCGTTCATCACCGAACCACAGCAGATCGACCGCATCCTCGGCCACCTGCGACGCACCGCGCCAACTCGCCCTCGGCCACGCGCTCCGCCCAGACACTGGAAGTCCGCCGTCACCACCGCCTCAGCCTAGGACCGCGCTGACATACCCGACGACCACCGCTCGGGGATCGTTGGGTTGCCCGGGTGCGCCAATCACCGTTCCGATATCACTGTTCGCCCGGGTTTTGCAGCAAATTCCGTCCTCTTCGGACATTCGAGTCGACAGGGGGACGTCGCAATGCTAGGCCGAGCGGTTGGACAGCTCCAATTCCGTGCGGTCCTACTTGGGATGAGTAAAAGGAAATTCCTTCTATGGGGTAGGTTGTCAAGACACACCTCGCCATCATGCCGAGTGCCATGAGAATGACAACCGGCGTCCGGGTCTACGGTCCCGGGTTGGTCCATGGATCGGGGTGGGCGGTGCTTGAGCTTCGGTCTCACGATTGTTTTCCGGACAACGTCACAGCATGGTCGTTCTCCGCTTGAGAGCGGGAACCATCCTTCTATTGGGGACTCATTGGTCCATCGCTTCGTTCGGTTCACCAGGGGGGCATAGCCTATCGAGGGGGACTGCGGCCCGAAGGCCGGGACCAGAATTTCCTTGGATGCTCTCCCCTGTATCCGTCGTGTGTCCAGATCGAGCCACCGTCGACCGTCGGCATCACTCACCGCGTGACCGATCCAAAGTCCGACTAAGTGGCGTGTGCCAGTCTGTTCGGGTCGTACACCTCCTTCGAGCGCCACAGCGCTAGCACGATGGCCGCGATCTGCCGCGCGATGGTTAGCCTGGCAAGGTTGGGCTTGGTGCCACCATCCAGTAGACTGACATAGTGACGGTAGAGGGGCTCGTCCTTGGCGCGGCCGATCACTGTAATGGCCGCTCCCTTGAACACAGCCTTCAGCACGCGGTTGAAGTTGCGGTTCAAGCCGCGCGTCTGCTGCACCGGTGCCTTGATCCATTGACCGTCTCCGCCACGCACCCAGTCCGATGAGCTGCGCATCACAATCCCCAAACCACAATAGGACCAGAACACGCGCTTGTTGGCGAAGCGAAAGGGAGTGACCACAACCGGCATCAGTTGCGCGGCGCGAATCTCGCCGATACCGGGACAGCTTTGGATGATGCGATAGACATCGTGCCGGCGCGCCTCGAGGATCATCTCCCTCTCTGCTCTCTGGCGCAGTCCCTCCAGGCCGTCGTACTCCATGTAGAGAAGCTCCGCCAGCGACCGCGCCGACTGCGGCAGCTTCAACAACCATTCGTCCCGTTCGCTGGTGGAGTAGACGTCGCCGCCAGCCGTTGCAACACCGCGCGATCGCAGCAGAGCCTTGATCCGACTCTGGACGCGAACGGAATCGGCGACCAGTAGTGCCTGGGCTTTGGCTCGATAGCCCAATCGTGCGAACCCGCGTCGCTTCTTGTAGACCTTGGTACGAATCGCTCCAATGCGCAGCTGCTCGGCCAGGCCGAAGGCATCGAGCTTGTCGTTCTTCGGCCCTCGGCTCTCGTTCACAAGAGCCACTACAATCTCCTGCACGTGAGGAGAGAGAACCTCGTACAGCCAGTTCGAGTGCGGCCCTTCCTCGAGACAGACATGCCGGTCCTTGGGCACCGCCCGGATCACCTCGATCAGAGCCTTGGCGTTGGTCTCGACCACCTGCGACCGGAGCCGCTTGCCACTGGGACCGATCGTGGCGACCGTGCAGCTTGACGTGTGGGCGTCCAGCCCGATATACCTGTCCATTGGCGTTCTCCTTCCGTGCTGGGAAAACCTGCTCTTGTGATAACGACAGGGTGTCATCTCCCAGCGGAGAACGCCATACTTCTGTCAAGCTGATCGTCTCGTGAACGACGTCAGCCATGGTCGGGAAACATAGGCATCATTGCTCGATACGGCGAGAACGCACCCATCACCACCCGATCCACCTAGACCATGCACCTGCCCCTCACCACCACACCCGACGATGCGAGACGAGGGTCATCATCGTCTGTCATCGTCTTCCATCGTCATCTGAGCGTGGCCCGCGAACCCCAATGGGCCTCGCCCACTACGTCCCCAGCCAATACGCCAGCTTCAGCATGAAGAGGTGAGTACCGGGTGCAGTGAACGCGTCCACATAGTCCAGGCTCCCGTCATCCACCCTGTCGTAGCGGTCCTGCTGCCACACCAGGAAGAGGGTGGACCCGGGTCGGAACTCCCAGCGCACGACCACGTTGGTGCGGAACGATACCACCTTGAAGTCAGGCTCCCCGAAGGTGAAGTCGACGCTGCCGTCCCTGTCGATATCCACTTCGATGTCACCGCCGTCGCCAGGGCGGTACAACCTGTCCGCTTCCAGCGGATCGAGGCGCCCACCGTAGGTATCAGACTTCGGGTCGTCCACTACCGTGAACGACAGGTAGTCGCCGTTTGAGATAAACGGCTCGGCATACAACTCCACCGACAGACGCGGCGTGATCGCGAGATCAACCCTCCAGTTGGTGGAATACTCCGTGCGATCCAGCCGACCGAAGACGTAGTAGGTGGAATCCGCCGGAGTCTCAGCGGAAACGTACTGCCGGTCTGTCGTGGCCTTTCTGAACCGGAGACCGATGCTGAGAGAAAACGGTCCCGGCGGCCTGATTCCGACGTTCACGTTGGGCGACCACGCGTATGAGTTGCTCGCCTCCTCGCGCGCGTGGTTGATACCTCCCCTGACCCATACCGGGCGCCGGAAGTCCGTCCGTCCATTGGCTGAGAACCGCCAGCCACTTGGCTCGAGGAAGGCGGGGCCTCCACGGAGCAGTGTGGCCGACAGGCTCGAGAACTCCCGGTCGGCGGACAGGCTCAGGTTCCAGAAGTTACGGAAGTCCCCGCTTACCCTCGTGTCCACTGCTGTGGCCGTTCGCTCCCACCCGTAGGTCCACTCTGCGTTCTGTGATAGCTCTATCTCGAACCGGCGAAATACCGTCCCCGGTCTGAGCCATCTGAAGTTCACCTCGGCTCGCTGCTCGTGGAGGTCGGCACGCCGCAGGTAGCCCAAGTCATTGGATTCGAACCCCGGACTTCTCGTTACCCAGCGGCCTTCCCAGGTAACGAACCCCAGCACCTTGGCTATGCGGAAGTTGCCGGCGAATCCACCCAGGGCGGTGCGATTGGAATCGAGCGTCGTGTGGGTCTTGTCCGGTCGCTGGTAGTAGCGTGCCGAACTCGTTTGGGTCTCGAGAATCGCCTCCGCGTCTCCAGCCACGCGGGAGCCGAGCACTGCGGTGCTCATCTCATAGCGGTCACCGCCGAACCGGTAGTAGATGTCCGCACCACCCGTGAAGGCGTTCTGGTGCAACTCGCTGAACCGGGGTTCGTTCAGGTCCCGAATCGTGCCGGTTCCGATCGCGCCGTACACCAGCCTACCTCCGCCTGCATTGCGCTGGGCACGCAGCACCGTATAGCTGGCAAATGGCTCCACCGCCGATCTGCCCTCCACGCCCACAGAGTCCACTATCTGCGCGTACTCCTTGGCAGTGAAAGCCTGCAGCATTCCCACTGCCCAACCGCCGGCGATCTGCCCGCTGACCTTTGCAGCGGTCAGGATCGTGGTCTGGTTTACATCTTCGGCGTAACCACCGGCATCGTCGGGCTGGACTTGTGGTGGGCGGCCGATCCGCCGTGTAAACACGAGCCCTTCCGAACCCCGTCCGCCGCCACCACCGCCACCGCCAAAGAACCTCGACCGCACCACGGGGTTGAGACCGAACCGGAATAGATCGGTGCCCTCGATGAAAAACGGCCTTCTCTCGGGAAAGAACGACTCGAATTCGGTGAGGTTCACTTCCGCGGCGTCGGCCTCTATCTGCCCGAAGTCGGGATTCACGGTGGCGTCGAGCGTCAGACCGCTGGTCAGTCCGTATTTCAAGTCTCCGCCGGCGCGAACGTCGGATCGCCGACCCGTGGCGAACGGATCGCCTTCCTCAGCCTGTGAAAACTCCGTGGAGCCGGCGGTGTACGGAACAACCTCGAGGCGCTTGGGGCTGGGAATTCCCTGAAGGCCCACCAGATCACCGTACTGCGACGCCTGCCCAACCTGATCCCGTCTGAAGAACGGCCAGTTCAGCTCCTCGTTGCGGCGGTTGATCATCCGCTGCACCCGTACCCCGAACACCACCGAGTCGCTGGATGGGAACCGCAACTGGGAGAAAGGGATACGCAGTTCCGCCGTCCAGCCCAACGAATCCTTCTGCGTGGCCCAGTCGTAAACGGGATCCCACGACTCGTCCTGCCCGCCTCCATCGTTGTAGATGAAGACGTCGCGTCGGGCGCCGGAGGGGTTGAGCTGGAATTGGTACGAGGTTCTCCCATCGTAGTACGAGTCGATGTAGAGCGAGAACTGGTCGGCTGCCGTTCTACCGTCGCGCCGCATGAGCCTGCCGTAGACGCGCTCTGGCTGCCTGTCATAAGCACGGAAGGCAACATAGAGCGCACGGTTGTCGTACACGAACCGCACTTCGGTGGACTCACTGGGTGCGGCCCCTTCAATGGGCTCCTTCTGCACTAGCTGAGCCAGCGGGGCTGCGTACAACCACGCCTCATCGTCGAGCCGGCCATCAATCGAAGGCGCGGACGACTCGATCCGCACTGCGTGGATCTCGGACGGGACATTGAGAGGCTTTACATCGGTGCCGACGGCCGTGCCGATAGAGCGCCGTGGGTTCTGGCTCAGGAGAGCCCCCGGCGCCAGGGCCAGGAGGAGCAGGACTGTGTTGTATCTATGTGGCATTCAATCAGCTAATAGGCGACATAAGAGACTTGTAACTAGTGTATACACGCATATATATACGCACCGTCCCCACCTAGCGTTGAGCATTCGGGAACGCCGAATAACTCGACGATCACCGCCCGGGCACCGTTGGATTGCCCGGGTGCGCCAACCACCGTTCCAAGTACAGCCGTTCACCTGAGTCGTGAAGCGTAATCTGCCGCTTCCGGGCGTGTCAAAGGTGTGGTTGAATGACGGGTGGGGCGTCGGCAGGGCCAAACTGAAGTTCGCGACGGCGAAATCGAATTTGGACACGGCTGATCTGAATTTCGACACGGCTGATCTGAATTTGGACACGGCTGATCTGAATTTCGACACGGTCAATCTGAATTTCGATATGGCCAATCCAAATTTCGACACGGCTGATCTGAATTTCGACACGGCCAATCTGAATTTCGATACGGCCAATCCAAATTTCGGCACGGCCGATCTGAATTTCGGCACGGCTGATCTGAATTTCGATACGCCTTGTCGAAATTTGGAAACGGTGGATCGTAATTTCGAAACGCCATTTCGACAAACCGCCCAGAACGTCCTAAGTCGTTGTCTGACAAGCTGTTAGCCGATCTCACCACATCACCCGCCCGACCACGAGCCTCATGCCCGCTGCAATTACGAAGCGTGGACGGCGTCGAGCTTCACCCTGATGTCGGACGCAGGTTCAGGCGGAGCCGGGAAGTCCATCGTCACCTGCCCGAGTCCCTGCGTGACCACCTGGGCCAGTCCATACCGCGCCACGGATCGTCCTTCCGATGACTAGGCCGATACCCACGGCGCCCACAAAGCCGACGATCGACGGCAGGGTGATGCAGGGCTTGTTTAGTTCGGCTATGTAGCGCTGCCACGGGAAAACACCACGTATCTCACCGCGCTTGGTAGGGTGGCCGCGAGCCGCCCTTTTTTCCTGCGGTCAACCGCGGGCTCGGCCCCTTCGGGATATGTCTTGAAAGACGCATCTTCGCTCGCCCTTCAGGGCGAGTCGCGCGCAGCGCGGCCGAGCCCGGGTTTCAACCCAGGAAGATCTCAGCGCGTAGACCAACTTCTCGCGCAATCCGGTAACGACCCGTGGTCGATGCAGGTCGCCTAAGGCTGCCACTAACGCAGCTTTTCGGCCAAGCCGCCCCCGCATTCTTCCGCACCACTCCACCCGTACCGTGCTCCAGCTGCTCGTCAAGCGCGAGCTCATGGGTGTCGAGACGGCGCAAGGCATGCTCTCACTCCAGCCGCTGGACTGCCCTGCTAACACCGCACATACTTGGATTGGATGGATTCAAATGCCTATCCCGTCTTACGAACCCGGCCGGGAACCTCTCGTTCGGGATCGCCAACCGAGGTTCTCACGAGGGCAGCAACTAGAAATGACGAAACCTTCTCAGCGCGAGATCACACCGGTCACCGGTGAAGAGTGGCGTCTTCTGGGTTTCTACCATGAACTGGATCCGGACCGGCGGGTCTGGCACTTGCGGGGGTCGCGATCCGGGCTTCTGGGGTTCGCGCGACTAATCGCGCGCCACGCCGAGTCAACCACGGTATCCCCGGAAACCGAGCCGCTCCCGCTCGGT
>JBDGZZ010000093.1:0-13454 GCA_039588335.1 Gemmatimonadota bacterium
GATGAAGATAGAATTGATATCGCCGATTGCGATGGAGGACGGGTTGCGTTTTGCGATTCGAGAGGGTGGACGAACGGTCGGCGCTGGTGTGGTTACCAACATCATAGAATAGACCGATACGGGGTGGTAGGGGGGGCGATACGGGCCTCCTGGCCGCTCTGATAAGGCGCGAAAATGCCGCGAGACAAAGTCATAATGGAGTGTACCGACTGCAAGAGTCGGAACTACTTCACGACAAAAAACAAGAGGAAGCACCCTGAACGGGTAGAGTGGCGCAAGTTCTGCCCGCGGTGTGGCACGCACCAGCTCCACAAGGAATCGAAGTAGATATGGATATGGGGCTCTTGTTGGGCGCCGGTGTGGTCGGGTTACTCCTGGCTGCTCTCGTTGTGTGGCGCCAGCCGGTGCTGGCCTTTGGACAGCGTTCTTCGGCGTACTTGCGCGAGGTTAGGGCCGAGCTCCGTAAGGTGTCGTGGCCGACGTGGGAAGACCTGCAACGGTCGACTGTGGTGATCATAATCATAGTGTTCATAGTCGGCGCGATTATCGGCCTAATGGATCTCATGTTCTCGAAGCTACTCATCGATTTCCTTGGCCGGGCGTTTGGCGGGTGATTGTGACGACTATGGAGCACAAGTGGTTCGCGATTCAGACGACCGCTGGGCACGAGAACAAAGTGCGTTCATTGATCGAGCGACATATCCTGGCCGATCCGAAGCCGGAGGAGGAACGCATGATCCGGCAGGCTTTGGTCCCGATGCAGCAGGTCGTGGAGATCAAGAACGGGAAGAAGGTGAACGTCGATCGTAAGGTGTTCCCTGGTTACGTCCTTGTGGAGATGGTCATGAATCAGGAGACGCTCCACACGATCAACAACATACAGGGTGTCATCAAGTTCGTGGGGCAGGGCTGGACTCCTCAGGCCCTTCGCCAGGATGAGGTCAATAGGTTGCTCGGCGTCGAAGTTGAGACGGAAGAAGATGTGTCACGGGAGGAAATTCCGTTCTTGGTCGGTCAAGTGGTAGAGATCACGAGCGGCCCGTTCTCCGATTTTAGTGGAACGGTGGAAGAGGTTGTCCCGGAAAAAGGTAAGGTACGGGTTTCTGTGAGTCTGTTCGGGCGTCCAACGACGGTCGAATTGGACTACCTGCAGTTGAAGGCGCACTAGCGCCACCTGACCACGGGTGAACGTGGAAGCCAGGCTAACGGAGCCTGGTGTGAGGAATAGAAATGGCTACAAAGAGAACGCTTGCACTCGTCAAGCTGCAGATCGCTGCCGGTCAGGCGACTCCCGCCCCACCGGTAGGTACGGCGTTGGGTCCGCACGGCGTCAACATCATGGATTTCTGCAAGCAGTACAATTCGCGGACCCAGAGTCAGGCTGGAACGATCATCCCGGTGGAGATCACGATCTTTCACGATCGGACCTTCACTTTCATCACCAAGACGCCCCCCGCTGCGGTTCTTCTGCGCAAAGAGGCTGGGATCGAGAAAGGTTCGCCGACTTCCAATCGTGAGAAGGTTGGAACCGTCACGAGCGAGCAACTTCGCAAGATTGCGGAGATCAAGATGCCAGACCTCAACGCAAATGACGTCGACGCTGCCATGAAGATCGTAGGTGGGACGGCGCGGTCCATGGGTATTGAGGTGAAGGACTGATGGGTAAGGCCGGAAGAAAATACCAGAGTTCTGCCGCGACCATTGATCGGTCACGAATGTATGAGCCGGTCCAGGCGCTGACGGCGGTGAAATCGGCCGCCTTTGCGAAGTTCGACGAAACTGTCGAGGTGTCGGTGCATTTGGGCGTCGATCCTCGCCATGCCGATCAGATCGTGCGCGGGACAGTAGTACTACCCCACGGTACCGGAAAATCGATTCGGGTTCTGGTGATTGCTCAGGGTGACAAGCTCAAAGAAGCTGAGGAAGCGGGAGCCGATTTCGTAGGCCAGGAGTACGTGGAGAAGATCAAGACCGGTTGGCTGGAGTGCGACGTTGTGATCGCTACGCCCGACATGATGTCTAGCGTCGGTCAACTCGGCCGTGTACTGGGTCCGCGTGGACTGATGCCCAACCCGAAGTCTGGCACGGTAACGATGGACGTGGGTCGGGCGATCAAGGAAGTGAAGGCCGGAAAAATTGAATTCCGCGTGGACAAGACGGGAAATCTGCATGCGCCGGTTGGGAAAGTGTCGTTCTCCGGCGACCAACTGCAAGAGAATCTCAATGCATTTATGGACTCCGTAGTCCGGGCCAAACCGGCTGCAGCAAAAGGGACCTATGTAAAGTCGGTGACGCTATCGAGCACCATGGGGCCCGGCGTCCGTGTAGATACAGCGGGGTACCGATGAACCGCACCGAAAAGAGCGAGGTCGTCGAGCGACTTGCAGAGCAGCTCTCGCAGTCGCCGAATCTCTATCTGACAGACTTCACCGGCATAGCGGTGAAGCCCATGACCGAGTTGCGCAGCAAGATGCGCTCGGCGGGCGTGCAGTATTTGGTGGTTAAGAACACGCTTGCGTTGCGTGCGTTGGAAAAGGCCGCCGTCACCGGAATCCAAGATGTGTTCGCTGGTCCGACCGCATTCGTGTTTGCCGGTGAAGATCCGTTGGGTGCGGCCAAGCTCCTAGCCGAGTTCCAGAGGGAGCATGAGGGGCTGAAAGTCAAAGCGGGATTGGTCGATGGTCAACCGGTCTCCGCCGGTGAAGTGAAGCGGCTGGCGTCCCTGCCGTCGCGTGATCAGCTGTTGGGACAGGCGTTAGGTCTACTGCAGGCTCCCCTGCAGGGCTTCGTGGGCGCCGTCGACGGCTTACTGTATCAAATGGTCGGCGCCATCGAAACGCTTCGCGCAGAGCGCGCCGCCGCTGAACCCCAGGTTTGAGAGAGAGACAGATGGCAACCAAGACTCTGAGCAAGGACGAAATCCTCGAAGCCATTGGCAACATGTCGGTCGTGGAGTTGGCTGACTTGGTCGATGCCTTCAAGGAAAAGTTCAATGTGACTGTCATGGCCGCTCCCGTAGCAGCAGCTCCCAGCGGGGGAGCCGATGCAGGTGCAGGTGCAGGTGCGGAGGAGAAGAGCGAATTCACGGTCGTGCTGAAGGAAGCTGGGGCGAAGAAGATCCAGGTGATCAAGGCCGTTCGTGAAGTGACGTCGCTCGGGCTCAAGGAGGCAAAGGATTTGGTTGACTCCGCGCCCAGCAACGTCAAGGAAGACATTGCGAAGGATGAGGCTGAGAGTATCAAGCAGAAACTCGAAGAACAGGGTGCTACCGTCGAGCTGAAGTAGACCGCGGCCGCCCGCCGCGGGCGCGGCGGGTGTACAACCGTGGGCAACATTCAGCTGAGGCGGCATGCACCGACGGACGACCGACAACCCTGCTCGTACTGCGAGCCCCGAGACTGGCTTCCCCCGGCCATCAGCCGGGAGGAAGCAATCGGGGCAATTTGTGCTGTGTGAGGAAGCCACATGACGAACAAAGTTCCGACTATTTCGTTCTCCAAGCTGGATACATGGATGCCGATGCCGAACCTCCTGGATATACAGACGGAGTCGTTCCAGGCATTGCTGCGCTCGGACGAGGATGCCGAGCGGGCTGACATAGCGCTGGAGCGAGTTTTCCGGGAGGTCTTTCCGATCACTGACGTGAATGGAAACTACTCCCTCGAGTTTGTTGCGTTCGCATTGGGTGAACCGAAATACAGCGTTCCGGAGTGCATCGAGCGGGACATGACCTACTCGGCTTCGCTCAAGGCCACGCTCCGGTTGGTGGTGAACGAGACTCTGGAAAGTGGTGTTCAGAGGCCCAAGAACATCCTCGAGAAGGAGGTTTACCTCGGCGAGCTTCCAATCCTGACGCCGCTGGGAACCTTCGTGATCAATGGTGCTGAGCGCGTTGTCGTGTCGCAGCTGCACCGGTCCCCGGGGGTGGTGTTCGAGGAGACGATCCACCCCAACGGACAACGGCTCAACAGTGCGCGAATCATCCCGTTCAGGGGCTCGTGGGTCGAGTTCACCGTTGACATTCACGACGTCATCTACGTTCACATCGACAAGAAGAAGAAGTTCCCTGCGACGGCGTTGTTGCGGGCTCTCGGTTACGGTTCCAACAGTGAGATTCTGCAGCTCTTCTACGCCAACAAAACCGTGGATCTAACCAAGAAATCGGACGAGCGGGTTTTGAGACGGGAGGTCTTCGGCAGCCTTATCGCCGAGACGATCCCCAATACGGAGGACCCCGAGGGAGATCCGGTAGCGCGTGAGGGTGAAGAGCTCACGGTGGATCGGTATAACGAGCTCAGGAAAGCAGGTGTCAAGAAGCTGCGGCTGTTCGCCCGCTACGCAACGATTGATCTACGTGACGAGGACCGCCCGACGACGGTACGGGACCCGTCCGACCGGCAGACTCTGGCATTCGACGTTCCAGATCCGCAGACGGGCGAGGTCCTCGCCGACGCGGGGAAGGAGTTGAGCGCCACGTTGAGGAACAAGCTGGTGAAGGCGGGCGTGGTGAAGGTAGACGTAGTCGTCTCATCGGCGCGTAGTGAGTCGCAGGTGATCAAACAGACCCTGGCCAAGGATCCGACTTCGTCGGAAGCGGAAGCGCTGGAGCAGATCTATTCTCTGCTTCGTCCGGGGGAAGCTCCGAATCTGGAGACCGCTAGGGCCGCCCTAGAGCGTCTGTTCTTCAACCCTAAACGCTATGACCTGGGCCGCGTCGGCCGTTACAAGATCAACCAGCGTTTGAAGGTAAATGTCCTCCCAGAGCACACGGTGCTTACGAAAGAGGACTTTGTGGCCATCGTCCGGTATCTGCTAGAACTCTCAGAGGGTCAGGGGTACACTGACGACATCGACCACCTAGGAAACCGTAGGGTCCGCACGGTCGGAGAGCTCATTGCCAACCAATTCTCCGTGGGACTGTCGCGTATGGCGCGCCTGATCAAAGAGCGGATGAGTATCAACAACGATCCGGAGAAGATCACGCTCGACGATCTAGTGAACGCCCGCACAGTGAGCGCAGTCATCCAAGCGTTCTTCGGGAGCTCGCAGCTTTCTCAGTTCATGGATCAGACGAATCCGTTGGCTGAGTTGACGCACAAGAGACGGCTCAGTGCTCTAGGCCCTGGAGGACTCACGCGGGAACGCGCTGGGTTTGAAGTACGCGACGTACACTACTCACAGTACGGCCGCATGTGCCCGATCGAGACTCCGGAAGGTCCGAATATCGGGTTGATAACGAGCCTGTCCACTTATGCCCGTGTCAATGAACTGGGATTCATCGAGACTCCGTACCGCCATGTGAAGAGCGGGATAGTGACGAATGATGTCAGGTGGTTGTCGGCTTCTGAGGAGGAGGAGTACTCGGTGGCACAAGCTAATGCGCCTCTCGATGAGAAGGGCCGATTCATGAGAGAAGTGGCATTGTGTCGGAAGCGCGATGACTATCCGATGTTGCCACCCACCAGGATCGATTACATGGATGTGGCACCGGAACAGTTGGTGTCAGTCGCGGCTGCGCTGATCCCGTTCCTCGAGCACGACGACGCCAACCGTGCGCTGATGGGATCCAACATGCAGCGACAGGCTGTACCTCTTCTTTTTCCCCAAGCCCCACTCGTTGGGACGGGATTAGAGGAAAAGGCCGCGCGTGACTCAGGCTCAGTGGCCATTGCGCCGCGAGCCGGTGTGGTCAGCAAGATTACGGCCGACGAAATTATCGTTGACACAGGTCGCGATCAAAAGGGTGACGCGGATCAGCCACTCGCCCGCCTGATGCAGCACGACAGATTCCGCATGAAGAAGTTCTGGCGCACCAATCAGGACACCGCTATCAACCAGCGGCCGCTGGTGCAGGTCGGTCAGAAAGTGGGAGCTGGGCAGATCATCGCCGACGGGCACGCTACCGAGAATGGCGAGATTGCGCTCGGAGCGAACGTATTGGTGGCGTTCATGCCGTGGTATGGTCACAACTTCGAGGACGCCATAGTGATCTCGGAGCGGTTGGTGAAGGACGATACGTTCAGTTCCATTCACATTCAGGAGCTCGAACTGCATGTCCGAGACACAAAACGCGGTCAGGAAGAGATTACGCGTGAGATCCCCAACGTGTCCGAGGAAGCGCTGGTTGATCTGGACGAGCGTGGAATAGTCCGTATCGGTGCGCACGTGAATTCGGGTGACATCCTCGTCGGCAAGATCACTCCCAAGGGTGAAACTGAGCTCTCGCCGGAAGAGAAGCTGCTGACGGCGATCTTCGGCGAGAAGGCAAAGGATGTAAAGGACTCCTCGCTCAAGGTGTCGCCGGGAATGGAAGGGGTTGTAATTGACGTTAAGATCTTCTCTCGTATAGAAGATCAGGTCGTTGAAAAGGACCGAGGTGAGCGAATCGGTGAAGTACGCCAGCTCGAGAATGAGGAAAAGGCACGTGTGAGTGCGGCACTGTTCGACGAGATGGGTGACCTGTTGGCCGGCCAGACCGTATCCGTCATGCTCAAGAGCGGCACCATCGAAGAGTACTTCAAAGAAGGTACGAAGATTACAGACAGTGCCTTGGCCGAGGTGAACTTCGCGGAGGTGGATCTCAAGACCCTGCGAGTCAAGGATAAGGCGACGAACGAGAGGATACGCGCTGCTGTTGACGCGGCGAACAGCGAGCGGGCGCGGATCGAGGAAAAGGCGGAGGACCAGATCGATAAGATCCTCCAGCCTGATGAGCTCCCGCCGGGCGTGATACAGCTGGTCAAGGTCTACCTCGCTGAGAAGCGGAAGATCTCGGTGGGTGACAAGATGGCGGGTCGTCATGGAAATAAAGGCATCATTGCCCGCATCGTACCAGAAGAGGACATGCCATTCCTCCCCGATGGCACTCCAGTTGATCTCGTTTTGAACCCGCTGGGTGTGCCTAGCCGTATGAACGTGGGTCAGATTCTGGAGACGCACCTTGGCTGGGCCGCTCAAATCCTCGGGTTCAAGGCCGAAACACCGGTCTTCCAGGGCGCTCATGAGGGCGAGGTTGGACTTGCCCTTACGTTGGCGAGTCTCCAGTGGGCGGGTAAGGCACTCAGACTCCGAGCAAAGGCGCCGAATCTATCTGCTGAGGTCCTGCGTGGAGCGCTGGCCGATTTGGCCAAGGCTCCATCTGCCAACGGAGATCGTCCGAGTATCGGAGTCGTGCATCTGGACAACCTCGCAAGCAGGGCGGTTTCGCAGTCGACGCGCGACCTGTATCACGAGGTGCGTGATTTCCTGACTGCTGCTGCGAAGGAAGTTGCGGAACGGCAGGCTCAAGAGGCCGAGCTGCAGAAGGACTATCACCAGGCCAGGATCGAGGCGGAGGGCGATGAGCTATCCAAGTCAGAGCGAGCGTCTCTCAAGGATGGGCTGAAGCAAGCGGGCAAGATGGCGGAGCAGAGCCCCGGCGATGCTCTGAAACAGGCCGGGCTGGAAGCGTTGGGAAAGCTGTTGGGTCCGAAGAGTGGGGCGGACGTGGAAGGTGCGGCCGAAGAACTGCTGTGCCTGGCCGATCTCACTCCGGGCGGCAAGTGCCGCCTGCGTGATGGGCGGAGCGGCGAGCTGTTCAAGTCGGAAGTATCGGTGGGCTCCATCTACATGATGAAGCTATCTCACCTCGTGGACGACAAGATCCATGCTCGGTCCATTGGGCCGTACAGCCTGGTTACTCAACAGCCGCTGGCAGGTAAGGCCCAGTTTGGCGGCCAGCGATTTGGTGAGATGGAGGTATGGGCGCTCGAGGCCTACGGCGCCTCGCACACATTGCAAGAGATGCTCACCGTTAAGTCAGACGACGTCAACGGCCGTAGCCGCGTCTATGAGGCGGTGGTCAAAGGGCAAAACCTGCCTGAACCTGGAATCCCCGAGTCGTTCAACGTTCTGGTGAAGGAGCTCCAGGCGTTGGGGCTCAAGGTCACATTGGGCGTCACCGACAACGGTGAGGAGTAGGGAGCACCAATGATCGATTTTCGCAGCGTAAGAGACCAACGGGGCTCGAGCTTCGACTACATCCACATCAGGATCGCCAGCCCGGAGGAAATCCGGGGCCCGCATGATCTGAAGGAGCGGGAGCGCTTGGTCATGCAGGGTCAGCGCTCATGGTGGTCTTGGGGTGAGGTCACCAAGCCCGAGACGATCAACTACCGCTCGTTCAAGCCGGAGAAAGACGGTTTGTTCTGCGAGCGGATATTCGGTCCGGTGAAGGACTGGGAGTGCCACTGTGGTAAGTACAAGCGGATCCGCTATCGCGGAGTCGTTTGTGATCGGTGTGGAGTCGAGGTAACGCTATCAAAGGTTCGCCGCGAGCGGATGGGCCACATAGAGCTGGCGGTTCCGGTAGCGCACATTTGGTTCTTCAAAACGCTGCCGAGCCCTATGGGCAACTTGCTCGACCTGACTCTGCGGGACCTCGAGAAGGTCATCTACTATACGAACTACGTCGTGATCGACGCTGGCGAGCAGGAAGTAAAAGAGAGGGAACTGCTCGACGAAGAAGCCTATCTGACGTTGCGCGAAAAGGCCAAGGCTGAAGGAGATACAGCCTTCCACGCCGACATCGGTGCCCCCGCGGTCAAGGAACTGTTGTCGCACTTGGATGTGGACAAGGTTGCTGAGGAGTTGCGCAAAGGCGTCGCGACCGAGACGAGCCAGCATCGGAAGAAACAGATGCTGAAGCGGCTCAAGATCGTCGACGCATTTCGCACCTCGGGTGACAGCGGTGAGGAGCGCAACGACCCGGCGTGGATGATCCTGAACGTGATACCGGTGATCCCGCCTGACCTGCGGCCGTTGGTGCCGCTCGATGGCGGCCGGTTTGCCACAAGCGACCTAAACGACCTGTATCGGCGCGTGATCAACCGTAACAACAGGTTGCAGAAGTTAATACAGCACAGGGCGCCGGAAGTGATTCTGCGGAACGAGAAGCGCATGCTGCAAGAAGCCGTGGACGCTCTGTTCGACAATGGACGGCGTTCCAAGGCGATTCGCGGCCGGGGCAAGCGTCCGCTTAAGTCATTGTCCGATATGCTCAAGGGCAAGCAAGGACGCTTCCGACAGAACCTGCTGGGAAAGCGGGTGGACTACTCAGGCCGTTCGGTGATCGTTGTCGGCCCGGAACTCAGACTCCATCAATGCGGGCTGCCGAAAACCATGGCGGTCGAGTTGTTCAAGCCGTTCATCATCCACAAACTCGTGGAGAAGGGCATTGCAGAGACGGTCAAGCGGGCCAAGAAGATCGTAGAACGGGAGAGCCCAGAAGTCTACGAGATTCTCGAGGAGATCATTCAGGATCACCCGGTGCTCTTGAACCGCGCACCAACGCTCCATCGACTCGGGATTCAGGCCTTTGAGCCGGTGTTGGTGGAGGGTAAGGCGATACGAATCCACCCGCTGGTGTGCGCGGCGTTCAACGCTGACTTCGACGGCGATCAGATGGCTGTTCACGTGCCGCTGTCCTTCGAAGCCCAGTTGGAGGCGCGCGTGTTGATGATCTCCAGCAACAACGTTCTGAAGCCGGCCGACGGACGCCCCGTGGCGGAGCCGAGTCAGGACATGGTGCTGGGTTGCTACTTCTTGACCAAAACGCTTCCTGACTTCGAAGAAAAGGCCGTCGAGGCACCCAGGTTTGGTTCGCTCGCTGAGGTCGAAACTGCCGTTGCCGTGGGTCGCCTGGACTTCCACTCGCCGATCCAGTTCTGGTTTGTGCCGCCACCGGAGGCGGAGAACCAGACCGAGTGCTGGATTCCAACCACAGCTGGGCGTGTGTTGTTCAATAGCATCCTTCCCAGGGCATTGCTGGCCGAGATTGGTTTCCAGAACCAGGTGATGCGGAAGCGCAAGGTTTCGGAGATCGTCTTCGAGGCATATCGACGTGCAGGCTTGGCAGACACAGTCGCGTTTCTCGACCGGCTCAAGGAGTTCGGCTTCAGATATGCGACCGTTGGTGGTATCTCCATTGGCGTCGAAGATCTCGAGATTCCGGAAAAGAAATCCGAGATCCTCAGCGAAGCAGGTGAGCGCGTCGACCGGTTTCAAAAGGCATACTCCACCGGTCAGATCACCTTTGGCGAGCGGTACAACAAGGTGATTGACGCATGGACGCATGCTAACAACGACATCGCGTCCGCCATGGTCGACAACCTCGCTACGTCGCACGACGGATTGAACCCCGTGTTCATGATGTTCGATTCGGGTAGTCGAGGCAGCCGCGACCAGATCCGGCAGTTGGCTGGCATGCGTGGTCTGATGGCAAAGCCACAAAAGAAGCTTACCGGGGGTATCGGCGAAGTGATCGAGAGTCCGATCCGCTCGAACTTCCGTGAGGGTCTTACTGTACTCGAGTACTTCATCTCGACGCACGGTGCGAGAAAGGGATTGGCCGATACAGCACTGAAGACGGCCGACGCCGGGTACCTGACGCGGCGGTTGGTTGACGTGGCGCAGGATGTGACCGTTGCTGAGGAGGATTGCGGGACCATCCTGGGGCTCGAGATTTCAGCACTGAAAGAAGGTGAGGACATCATCGAGCCGCTGCGCGAACGCATTGTGGGCAACGTGGCGGCGGAGGACGTATTCGACCCACACGAACTGGATGAGCACGGAGACTCGATGCTGCTGGTGCCCGCCGGTGACCTGATCGGAGAGGAAACCGCGGCCATGATCGAAGATGCTGGTATCGAGACGGTGAAGATACGTTCGGTATTGACCTGCGAGGCTCGCCGCGGCCTTTGCCGCATGTGCTATGGCCGGAACCTAGCCACGATGAAGATGGTGGATTTGGGTGAAGCGGTAGGCATCCTTGCCGCACAGTCGATCGGTGAGCCGGGTACTCAGCTCACTCTGCGAACGTTCCACATCGGTGGAACGGCCGCACGCATTGCCGAGCAGACCGCGAGAAAGAGCAAGCTGGAGGGCGAACTTTCTTTCGGTGACCGCCTTCAGGTCGTAAAGACCGCGGAGGGCTCGCAGATCGTGACCGGTTACGACGGTGAGCTGGTTTTGTACGACTCCGACGGTCAGGTCCGCTCGCGTTTCCAAGTTCCGTTGGGAGCAACTCTGGCTGTACACGACGGCGAGACCGTCAAGCGCGACGGTTTGCTTTTCACTTGGGACCCATACGCCAACCCGATCATTACTGACGTTCCTGGCACGGTGAGATTCGTCGACATCGTTGACGATGAAACGGTCCGGGAGGAACTAGACGAGATCACAGGTCTGCGTCAGCGTGTTGTGATCGAGGACAGAGAAAAGAAGCTGCACCCGCACATCGAGGTTGTGCAGGTGAAAGGCGGCAAAGAGAAACGAGTTCGCGACTATGTCATTCCAGAGGGCGCACAGCTCACCGTTGATGACGGCGAAAAGGTGACAGCGGGCCAGACACTGGTCAAGATCTCACGGGAAGCCTACAAGACCCGTGACATCACGGGTGGTTTGCCGCGAGTCGCCGAGCTGTTCGAAGCACGTCGACCAAAGGATCCTGCAACGATCTCCGAGATCGACGGAATAGTGAAGTTTGGCGACATCAAGCGAGGCAAGCGCGAGATATTCGTGGAGCCGGAGGCAGGCGAACCTCAGCTGTATGAGGTGCCCGCCGGCAAACACTTGCGCGTGCACGAGGGAGACAAGGTCTGGGCTGGCGACCGCCTCACTGAAGGTCCGGTGAATCCGCACGACATTTTGCGGATCAAAGGGCCCAGGGCCGTCCAAGAGTACCTGCTCAATGAGGTGCAGGAGGTCTATCGTCTGCAGGGCGTGAAGATCAACGACAAGCACATCGGTGTCATCGTGCGGCAGATGCTACAGAAGATGAAGGTCGTGGATCCGGGAGAGACGGACTTTCTTGAAGGCGAAAATGTGGACAAATTGGTGTTCCGCGAGAAGAACGAACGGATTATCCGTAAGGGGAGTGAACCCGCTACCAGCGAACCGTTGCTCCTGGGCATTACGAAGGCATCGCTCACGACCCAGTCCTTCATCTCGGCGGCCTCGTTCCAGGAGACCACGAGAGTGCTCACCGACGCGTCCATCAGGGGTGCGAGGGACGATCTGCTGGGTTTAAAGGAGAACATCATCATCGGGCATCTGATCCCGGCTGGAACCGGTATCTATCGATACTCAGAGATCGAGATTGAGCCGCCCGAAGGTTTTGAGCCGCCTGCAGCACCTCAAGAATTGGAGGAAGAGGTGGGTGGGACTCCGAGCCCGTTCATCGCGCAGCCTAAGGAGCCGGCCGAGGCTGAGGCCTAGGCGGGTTCGTGGTGAACCAGCTGCACCAGGCCGCACGGCAGAATCTCCTGTCGTGCGGCTCTGCTCTACCTTACTAGACAGACAATGCTGACCTGCCAGAGACACTTGTTCTCCCTTCCCCAAGGGACCCATTACCTGAACTGTGGCTACATGTCGCCGCTGCCCAAGAAGGTGGAGGAAGCCGGCCACGCCGGTGTCGCCCAAAAACGGGTGCCTTCGGACATAACACCGGAGGACTTTTTCCGAGGGCTGGACCAGATCAGGGACAGATTTGCTCGATTGGTGAAGGTGGCCGACAGTGATGACATCGCGGTAATACCGTCGGCTTCCTACGGCATTGCTACGGCAGCCCGTAACCTGCCCGTGTCGGGTACACAGAACATAGTGGTAACTGCTGCTCAGTTTCCTTCCAACGTCTATGTCTGGCGCAGGATGGCCGGCGAATCAGGTGCCGAGTTGCGGACCATAGCTCCCTCAGCAGGAGAACCGCGGCAGGGTGAGGCCTGGAACGAACGGCTGTTGGATGCGATTGACGAGTCAACGGCCCTGGTGGCGCTGGGCCAGGTGCACTGGACCGATGGAACGCTCTTCGATTTGGCGGCAGTGGGTAACCGGGCCCGAGAGGTAGGAGCGGCCATGGTGATCGACGGTACCCAGTCTGTGGGTGCTCTTCCCTTCGACGTCGGTGAGCTTCAACCCGACGCTCTGGTCTGTGCCGGATACAAGTGGCTGATGGGGCCCTACAGTCTCGGAGTGGCCTATTTTGGACCGCGGTTCGAGGGAGGAGTGCCTTTGGAGGAGACTTGGATTGCTCGAGTTGGCAGCGACGACTTCCCTCGGCTGGTTGACTATCAGGACGGGTACCGGCCTGGTGCCGCTCGGTTTGAGCCGGGCGAGATCAGCAACTTTGTTCTGGTGCCAATGCTCAACGCAGCGCTGGAGTTGATGGAGGACTGGGGCGTGGCTGAGATCCAGGCCTACTGCCGTTCGCTCACCGACCCTCTCGTGGACAAGGCGGCGGAACTGGGTTTTGGGGCTGAGGAGGCCTGCTGGAGGGCCGGTCATATGGTGGGGCTCCGTATGGCTGAGGGGGTTCAGCCACAGGTACTACAGGCCCGGCTTGCGGCCAATCGGATTCAGGTTTCGGTGCGGGGCGACGTACTCCGAGTGTCGCCCCATGTGTACAACGACATGAGTGA
>JBDGZZ010000094.1:0-17262 GCA_039588335.1 Gemmatimonadota bacterium
CCGAGCCGAGTGACTCGGTTCACGTAGCGGCGCGGTGCGTTGGCCGCGATGACCGGGATACCGGCTTCCTTTGCCATCTCCACCAAGGGCCGGTAGTCGGCGTCGTAATGCTCCCACGGGCGAGCACTGGCCTTGAACTGGCCTTCGGTGATGTAGTCTTGGAGATACTCGTCCACGATTCCCTGAACGTCACGCTCGAACATTTCCAGAGACAGGCCAACCGGACGAAGCGCGCCGGACTCAGCACCCACCTTGGTCGCGGCCAAGACTTCGCGCAGTAGCTCGGCTTGGATCCAATGGCCTACAGGGTCGGTGTGGCTCTCCCCGATCAATACCGCGTCCACGTCGGCCATGGCCCGGACGATGTCTTCCAGAGATGCGGGCTCACCGTCAGCTGTAAAGGCACGGAAATGATTGGTGTAGTCTGCGTCCTGAGCGACGGCGGGCACGTGCCCAAAGAGCGCGAGCGCCAGGTTAGCAAGTAAGATCAAGGACCGATTCATCACGTCTCACAGGAGTTTGAGTTCAGCAGGGAATCTAGTTCATTGGTAGTCGAAAGTCGGCAGCTCCCAACCTCGCTCCTTCTCCTGACGAACCGTATCTTAGGCGAGGATGACCAACACCCGTATATGAGAGGAACCATGTATCGCTCAATCATAGCTCTAGCCATCATAGCTGTTGGCCCGACATACGTAACGGCTCAGCAGATCCCTCAACCTGCTGACTACTTCGGTTTCGAGATCGGGACCGACCGCAAACTGGCTGATTGGGTTCAGTTGACTGGTTGGTACGAGCTGCTCGCCAGCAATAGCGATCGGGTGACGGTTGACACTCTGGGCGAGACGACCCTGGGAGTGCCGTTCGTCATGCTGACGGTAACGAGCGCCGCAAACCACGCTCGTTTGAGCGAGCTTCATGAAGCACAGCTGAAACTGGCCGATCCGCGACTGGTGTCGGGGCCGGAAGAACTGGAGAGTTTGTTGGATATCGGCAGGTCGGTTGTGTTAATCACTCATGGAATCCACGCGACTGAAGTAGGCGGTCCGCAAATGGCTGCCCGTATGCTTCACCGTTTGGCGACCTCGGATGACGACAAAGTGAGGGAGATCCTCGACAACGTCATCCTGATCGATATCCCGAGTCTCAATCCCGACGGTCTTGGGATGATCGTGGACTGGTACCGCACGTGGGTTGGCACTGAGTACGAAGGCGCCTCGCTGCCCACATTGTATCACTACTATGTCGGACACGACAACAACCGAGATTGGTATGCATTCACCCAGGTCGAGACCGAGCTCACGATTACCAAGGCGCACAACGCCTGGCATCCGCAGATCGTTCACGACATTCACCAGATGGGGAGCACCGGAGCAAGGATCTTCTTTCCCCCGTTCATCGACCCGTGGGAACACAATATCGATCCGTTGCTTACATCTGCGGTGAGCCAACTCGGGTCCTACATGGCGGCGGAGGTGTTGTCGCTGGGAATGCCGGGGGTTTCGATCCACTCCGGGTACGATGCATTCACGCCGGCTCGTGCGTACCAACATTACCACGGTGGTGCGCGCATTCTGAGCGAAACCGCATCCGCCCGCATCGCCACTCCCATCACGATCGATGGGGACCGACTGAGGGGCGGCCGCGGGTTCGATCCGACGGTGAGGACGTGGAACTTCCCCGAAGTGTGGCCCGGCGGCGAGTGGCGGCTCTCGGACATAGTCGATTACATGGAAGCCGGTGTGATGGCGCTACTCACCAACGCCGCTAGGAACCGACGTTATTGGCTGGAGAATTTCTACCGGATTAACAAACGCGCCGTTGACAAGTGGGAGCAATGGCCGGCTGCGTGGGTTATACCTGCCGAGCAACGGAATGAGACCGGGCGGGATGCAGTATTGCGAATTCTCGCTCTGGGTGATGTAGAAGTTCGTGTTGCTGCAGTTGGGTTCACCGCCGGCGGTCGGGAGTTCGCGGCGGGCAGCTACGTGGTACAGCTAAACCAACCTTATGGTTCGTTTGCTCAGACGATGTTGGAGCGGCAGGTGTATCCTGATCTGCGACAGTATCCTGGTGGTCCCCCGCAGCCTCCTTACGATGTAACAGCGCACACGCTGGGGCTGCTCATGGATGTCGAGACTGTGGCAATCCAAGAGGATTTGAACGTTGAGTTATCTGACCCGATCCCGGCCTGGAATGTGGACTACGAAGCACCGCCGAGTTTGTCGGGTGCAGCGACGCCGCGCATTGCGGTTTACAAGTCTTGGCGTGAACCGATGCCCGAAGGTTGGACCCGGTGGGTGTTGGACCAACACAGAATACCGTTCGACACGCTACATGACGGGGACATTCAAGGCGGTGCGCTAGACCGGTACGACGTGTTGCTATTCGAAGACCAATCGTCCGCGGCTATCACGCGCGGGTTTGCTGAGGGCCAACTACCGCCGAAGTACGTCGGTGGGCTGGGTGAGAACGGCACAGCAGCTGTCGTGCAATTCGTAGAGTCCGGCGGTAGAATCGTGACCGTTTCTGCTGCGACCGATTTTGCCATCGAAACGTTCGGATTGGGTGTGGAGAATGCCGTGCGCGGGCTGGAATCATCGGATTTCTATATACCCGGTTCGATCCTGCGCGTTGATTTAGAAAGCGGACATCAGCTCACCGAGGGAGTGCCTTCGCCGGGTATTGCCTGGTATTGGCGCAGTAGTCGCGCCTTCGATGTCAACGACGCGCGTGTTAGCGTCGTTGCCCGTTACGCAGGTGGTGATCCGTTGCTGTCCGGCTGGGTACTCGGCCACGAGCACGTCGCCGGTAAACCGGCTCTACTGGAAGCCAAGGTTGAAAACGGCTCGGTCGTCATGTTCGGCTATCCGCCCAATTATCGCGGCCAGACGATTGCTACATGGCCGTTGCTGTTCAACGCGTTGGACTACAGGAAGTAGACAGTGGGTGCCTGGTTAGCGGAAGACCTCAGAAACGGATTCTGACTCGACAAATGAGAGCAACTCGATCTCTGGCTGTGGCCGTTGCGTTTGGGATCGTGGCCTGCGACACTCCAGAGACGGGCACGATGGTCCCCCAACTTCTATTCACGATCAGCGGGGAGACGGGGCTCACGGCTGCCCGCGATCTCACCGTGGATCACGCCGGCAATGTCTACGTGTTTGACTACGGTGACTACGTGATCCGGAAGTTCGATCCTCGCGGAGGATTGCTAGCCACCTTCGGGGGCACAGGCGATGAGCCAGGCAGCTTCACGCATTTGATGGCAATCCGGGCGCACGGCGACAGCCTACTGTCTCTTGATGAAGGGTCGATCTCCGTCTTCGAGCTTTCTGGCCAATTGCGATCGTGGCGCGCGCTCACTGACACTATGCTTTCCGACTATCCCCGTATCCACCCGGACGGACGTTGGATTGGAGGGTGGATAATAGGGGAGACCGCCGAACGTGCATTGACATATAGGCGTGCGGACGGGAGCGAGCGCCTTCGTCTGGCGTCCTACGCGCTTGCAGATGTCTTTCACGGCATCGAGCCTGGTGTCGATTTCTTCATCAACTCGATACAGGCTCCCTTCTACGTGTACGGTTTCCTGCCGGATGGTCAGGTGCTGTGGGTGGTTACCGATAGCTCGAGTGTCTTCGTGCAGCAAGATCTTCGGACTGAGACGTTCTACGAGGCTCAAGCCACACCAGTTTCCTACCCGGAAGATGAAATCGCAGCGATGGAAGAGCGCCAGGCTCAGTTGCCACCGCCGCTGTTCATGAACGTGCCGCAGCGCTACCAGCTTGTCCATCATCTCGAAGTGGAGGAGACAGGTGATGTATGGCTATACCTGATGAGTCAGGAATGGACGGGGCTGCTACGATTATCGCCGACTGGGACAGAGAAGGCCTCGTCATGTCCTCCGGTCGAGAGGAAACGGCGATCTACACCATGACGATTCCCTGACGGGCGTGGCTAACGCAACTCCCACCGCGATTCTCGGTGCTCATTCGTACAGCTCAGGGCGGGACCAACAATGAAGAAGGAGGAGGACCTCTCGGCGAGACGTCTTTACGGCGCGGGTGACAAGGCATCACCGCGATTTGAGAGTATCGCGCCAGTCGATCTGCGAAGCCCTCCGCTAGGCGAGAAGAGCCTCCAAGGCTTGCAGCAATGCCGGCGGCTGGAACGGCTTGACCACGAAATCTCCTGCGCCGGCTTTCAGTGCTTGGCCGACGAGCTGCTCCTGGCCTACCGCGCTTACCATCAGAATACGTGCGTCGGGGTCCAGCTTGGAGATCTGTTGTACTGCCTCGATCCCCGTCAGTTCGGGCATGACAATGTCCATCGTGACCACGTCGGGACGGATCTTCTTGTAAGCCTCTACAGCTTCTGCACCGGTCTCAGCCTCACCGACTACCTCATATCCGTCGCCTGTCACGATCTGTGAAATCATCAGACGCATGAACCCCGCGTCGTCACAAATCAATATCCTGCGTGCCACAACATCCCCCTCGAGTCATTTCCGCACCAAGGACAGGCCGCACTTCTCAACGGCCCTTCGGACTACAACGCCGGCAATGTCTTCGATTGCGGCGATGTCCTCGACGGCTCCTCGGCTGATGGCCTCCCGCGCCATTCCGAAGACGACCGACGTGGACTCGTCCTGTGCGACCGTCGCGGCGCCCGCCTGCTTCATCTCGAGCAACCCGGCTGCACCGTCCTCACCCATGCCCGTCAACAGTACCCCGACAGAGCTGGCGCCGGTCGTGCGAGCCACCGAGTGGAACAACACGTCCACGCTCGGGCGGTGTCGGGTTACAAGCGGTCCATCGATCACGCGCGCTACGAAGTCCGGACCGTTGCGCCGTACTATAAGATGTCTGCCTCCAGGAGCCAACAGGGCCAAGCCTGGCACGAGCCGGTCGCCATCCGCGGCCTCCTTCACGTGGAGCGCCGAAATCCGGTCCAAGCGTGCCGCGAAGGCGGTGGTGAACTTCTCTGGCATGTGCAGCACGATCATGATGGCGGGAGTCTCAGCGGGGAGCCGCCGTAGGATCGTCGCGAGCGCATCCGTCCCACCGGTAGACGCGCCCATGGCGACGATCGTGCCCCAAGCTCCGGCCGGCACCGGGCCAGCCGTCTCGGCCGTGGGGGCCGTGCTCCCTGCGATCGGCGAGCGAGACTGCGGTCGCCGCTCGAGCTTGGCTCGGGCGGCTGCGCGTAGGGTATCCACCAGCGTGACAGCCGTCTCCTCCATGGACTCGCGACCCCACTGGCGCGGCTTCGCTACGACACCGACTGCACCTTCCTCGAGGGCGCGGATGGCCAAGTCCGTTCCGCCGCCCACATGGCCCGAGCACACCACGACCGGCAGGGGACGCTCCGCCATGACGCGCCGCAGGAAGTCCAGCCCGTGCATGCGAGGCATTTCAAGGTCCAGCACCACGACGTCGGGGCGGTCCCGCTGGATGTGCTCCAGCGCCACGATCGCGTCGGGCGCCATTGAGACCTCCATGCCGCCGGCTTCGGTGAGGATGCCCTTCAGGAACTGACGGGCCACCAGGGAGTCGTCCACGACCAGGACCTTCACCGTCCTAGCCATTGGCTCTCGCGTCGCCGCGGTTCTGCGCGCGGCCCATGTTGCGTTCGCCACGGGTGTAGACGGCAGGTATGGTGGGTTGAAGATCGGTGCCCATGCCGCGCAGACTCTCCGCATGTCCCAGAAAGAGATAGCCACCGGGCGCGACGCGAGCGGCCAGCCGCCTGGCCGCTTCCTCACGTGACTCGCGGCTGAAATAGATGAGTACGTTCCGGCAGAATAGCAGGTCGACCGCGCCGTGCAGCGGCCAGATTTCGTCTATCAGATTGTGCCGCGCGAACTGCACCATCGCGCGTACCTCGTCCATCACCGCCATCTTTCCATCATGGGCCCCGTGACCACGCAGCATGTACTTCTTGAGATACCGCTCCGGGACCTGGTCGCGCTTGGTCAGTGAGAAGATCCCTGCCCTGGCCCGCTCCAAGGCGCGGCTCGACAGATCGGTCGCAAGGATCTTGACGTCCCAGCCCGCAGATTGGGGGAGCCGGTGCCGCAGAGCCATCGCTATGGAATAAGGTTCTTCACCCGTGGAACAGCCTGCGCACCAGACCCGCACCCGGCGCGACCTGGCTCGGGTGGCCCAAAGGGGCAGGACCTTCTCCTCGAGAAACTCAAACTGGCGCGGATCTCGAAAGAAGCTGGTCTCGTTGGTGGTGATTGCGTCGAGCACCCTCACCAGCTCCGCCTCCCCGTCCTCGAGGACGCGCCGGTGGTAATCGTGGAAGGTGCGGAGTCCCAGCTCTCGCATCCGCGCCCACATTCGGGCGATGAGGAGAGGCTGTTTGTCCGAGCTCAGCCAGATTCCCGCCTTACGGTGAATGAGTTCTTGAAACTGCACGAACTCGGTGTCGGAAATGTCGAGGCGCCCGTCGCCGGGCACCTCGTGTGTCTTTGCGGGCACGGTCATTCCGTGCCGCCGTCCTCAGCTTCCTGGTCAGCGGGTGGCGCCGCCTCCTCCGCCCCATCGCCTATCAGAGCCTCGACCTCGGCCAACTCGCTCGACGTGAGCGCGCGGTCGATGTCGAGGATGAGGAGCAAGCTGTCGCCCAACTTGCCCATGCCCAAGAGGTCGTCGGGCCGGATGCGCGTGCCGAACGAAGGCGGCGGCTCGATTTCGTCAGGCGCCAGCTCGGTTACCTGGTAGACGGAGTCTGCTACGAGGCCGACCACGATCTGCTGCTCCTCCAGCAAGGTATCCACCAGCAGGATACACGTTCTCTTGGTCACCTCTCGCTCGCCCAGATTGAACTTGACCGCCAGGTCGGCGACCGGAACGACGTTGCCACGCACGTTCGTGACCCCGCGAATCCACGGTGGCATCCGTGGTACCACCGTTACCGGCTGGTATTCGAGGATTTCCCTCACCTTGAGGATCTCAACCGCGTAGACCTCGTCAGCTAGCGAGAAGGTGAGATATTGCTCCTGGCCGATGGCCTCGGTTGTCGTCGACATCGATGCCTCCTCTTAGAAGCGCTCGAAGCCGTCGCGGCCCCGGCCAGTGGCGCGTACCGGTTCCGTGGCACCGGCCCCGTTCCCTCCAGCTTCACTCCAGTCGTCCGCCTTGTGCCCGGGCGCGGAGCTTCCGGGGGACTCATCCAGCTCGACCTTGGCCTGGAGCGCCTCGAACGCGACGCGCACGTCGTCACTGTCAACGCGGTGGCTGGCTGGACCGCTCCCGTCGCCGTTCACATGGAACAATCCCAATAGCTGTTGCAGGCTCTCCGCCTGAGCCGCCATCTCCTCGGCGGTAGAGGCCAACTCCTCAGCGCTCGATGCGTTTCGTTGCGTGACCTCGTCGACCCGGTTCATGGCATCGCTCACCTGGGTTACGCCCGCCTCCTGCTGTTCGGATGACGTGGCCACATCCTGTACCAGCTCTACAGTACTCTGTATGGCCGGCACCAGCTCCTGCAGCCGCTGCTGCGAGTGCTCTGCCACCTTCATACTCGACGCGGCCACTTCACCGATCTCACCGGCTGCCTCTTGGCTGCGCTCTGCCAGCTTCCGTACCTCGGTTGCCACGACCGCGAAGCCCTTGCCGTGCTCACCGGCACGCGCTGCCTCGATGGCCGCGTTCAGCGCGAGGAGGTTGGTCTGGTAGGCGATCTCCTCAATGATCGTGATCTTCTCGGCGATCGATCGCATGGCGTTCGACGTCTCGGTCACCGCCTCTTTGCTTGCCTCGGCATCGGAGGCACCTTGTCTCGCCATTTCCTCCATGCGTCGTGCGTTGTCCGCATTCTGGGTCACGGAGGCGCTCATCTGCTCCAGATTCGTTGCCGTCTCCTGTACCGACGTGGCCTGCTCGCTGGTGCCCTGGGAGACGCCCTGCGCCGCTCCAGAGATCTGCGCAGCGGCACCGCTCAATCCGTCCGCGCCCCGCTGCACCTCGCTCAGCAGACCCGTGAGCCGCTCGGCCATCTCGTGCATGGCTGCCTGCAGCTGCCCGGTCTCGTCTCTATTGGTCACCTCCACCCCACCCCTGAGGTCGCCGTCGGCGATCCGCCGTGCAACGCCCACCAAGTCTATTACTGGCTTGAAGATGCGGCGCGACAGCCAGAGTCCCGCTGCGAGTGCAAGCACGGCGGTGGCCAACGCCACGATCAGCGACGAGCGGCCGACAGCCGATGCGAGAGTGGCTGATTCTTGGCGGAAGGTGGCCGTCGTCTCCCGGTTCTCAATGACAAGGGCCTGCATTTGCGAGAGTACGAGTGCCGCCTGACCGTTTGCCTGGCGCAGGGTGCTGCTAATTTGAGTATCGCCCGCTCCCGCTCGCACCTGTTCCTGCAGGCGCTCGAACCCGGTCATATAGTTGCGGTGTTCCTGCGCAGCCGATTGCAGTGCTGCGGCCTGATCGTCCTCGCCGCGGAGCTGCGAGGCAGATACCGCCTCCGTGATGAGTGTCTGGACCTCGGTCCCTCGGCGGACGTGCGACGCCGCGTAGACACTGTCGCGGGTGAGCAGGTAGTCTTTTGCCGCGCCCATTTGGCCCAGCATGCCAACCTCGATCCGAACCAACCGGTTGTCGTCGGCTGCCAGATCCACGATCTGCTCGAATCGGTCCTCGAGACGGGAAAAACCACGGCTTGCAACGAAACCGATGGCTGCCATGATTACCGCCACTCCTGCTGCCGAACCGACGAGCTTCTTCCGAATCGTCCAGAAAGCCAGTTTGTACTGCATGGTAGTCCGCCCTCACCTTAGGGAGTGTTTAGACTTCAAGGGCGCACTCAGCGCCCTCCTGTGTTCTACTTCGGAATCCGCCACCCGCCTCCACTGCCTCACGCACCAGCGTCACCACGTCGAGGATCATCGCCACCCGACCGTCGCCGAGAATCGTGAGCCCTGACAGGCCCCGTTGACCCCGCAGCAACGGGCTCAGGGGCTTGATTACGGCCTGCCGCTCGCCCTTTACCCAGTCGACCACAAGCCCGGCGCGCGAACGCCCGCTCCGCACGACAACCACATGCTCGTGCTGCAACCACGGCCCTTCGAGTTCAAGTACCTGCCGCACACCCAGAAACGGCACCGCCTCGTCGCGCAGGGTGATCATTCCACTACGGCCGCTCGCGTCGGATGCCGTGCCTTTCTGCGGCACGCATTCGATCACGTGCTCCAGCGGGATGATGAAGGTCTCCCCTGCGACCACGACCTCGAGGCCGCTGATGATTGCGAGCGTGAGCGGCACGCGGATGGTGAATGTGGTGCCTTGTCCCTCACGGCTTTCGACTGCTACCGTGCCCCGCATCGCCTCTATGTCGCGCTTGACCACATCTAGCCCCACGCCGCGACCCGATAGTTCAGTGACGGATTCGGCGGTCGAGAATCCGGGCTGGAACAGCAAACTCAGCAGCTCTTGCGTCGAGAGCGATTCCGGCTCGGCTGCGATCCCCGTCCGCCGGGCACGATCGATCACGCGCTCGCGACCGATGCCCCGCCCATCGTCCTGGACCTGAACGACCACGGTGCCGCCATCGTGAAATGCCCGGATCGTGAGCTGGGCCGTCGGTTCCTTGCCGGCCTTCATGCGCTTCGCGGCTTCCTCGATTCCGTGATCCACCGCGTTCCGTACGAGATGTGTCAGCGGATCTCGCAGAGCATCGTTCACGGCCATGTCCACTTCGACGTCGTCGCCCTCGACCACGAACTCCACCAGCTTCTTCTGCATGCCCGCTACGTCACGCACTGTGCGTTGGTGTTGCCGCAGCATCGGCCCGAGCGGCACCATTCGCATCGCTGTGACCGTTTCCTGCAGGTCTTCGTACAGACGGTCTGCCTGGTTGTGTGACTCCAGTGCTTCTCTGCCACCGTTTTCGCCCCGCCGCTCGAGGATCTGACTGAGCGAGCCGCGGGCGATGAAGATCTCCGTGGTCAGGTTGAGTAACCGATCCAACTTCTCGATGTCGATGCGCAACGTTCCCGTTCGACCGGCGCCAAACCGCACGCCGGTACTTGCCTGCTGCACGACGTCCTCGGCCGGGCCGCGATGCGGAGAACCGCCACCGTCTGCTCCTTGCTCCAATAGCTCCCGCAGGCGCTGCAGTAGCGCACGGTGTGTGTTGGAGAGGGTAGACCTGCCATCGTTGACCGCGGCTACGGCCTCGCTGAGGGCATCCACGGACTGCAATAGCAGGCCTACCACCTCGCGGTTCGCTTCGAGTTTCCCGGCTCGGACTCTCTCGAGCAGATCCTCGACGGCATGTGCGAAACCGGCAAGCTCTGGGAAACCGCACGCACCGGCACTGCCCTTGAGGGTGTGGGCGGCGCGGAATATGGTCGCTATGAGTTCTTGATCGTCCGGCTTTCCTTCGAGTGCGATGAGAGCTTCCTCCATCATGCGCAGGTGCTCGTCCGACTCTACCACGAAAGCCTTGACCAACGCATCCTGGTCGACGTAGCGGTTGGCCGGCGTCTTCTTTCTGCTCGCCGTCTTCCGGCTCACGGTCTTCTTGCTAACGGTCTTTTTATTCATATCCGCTTCACGTAGACCGAGCCGTTGCGGGTGTGGAACTCCACCCGGCGGCCCTGGGCACCGCCCACGTCCTTGTTGATTACGGGAATTCCCAACTCACCCAGTTTTGCGAGTGCCACCGCAACGTTGCGGCCGCCGGCCTGCTCACCTTGCCAGGTTACGCCGTTCTCCGGGTCGGAGCCGCCGAACACTTTGGCGCGCAGCCGCGCCTGCAGAGCGCCGCGGGCCAAAAGGCCGCCGACTAGCTGCGAGATCGCGACGTCGCCGAAGCGATTGCGGTCGGTCGTGTTGCCGGGGGGGGACTCAGGAAAGAGGTAATGATTCATGCCGGCGACCTCGGCCTCGGGGTCGTAGAGGCACACCGACACGCAGGAGCCCAGGATCGTCACGATCCGAGTGGGCTCGGTGACGGTCAGGACATCGCCTGCATGCACGTACACCACCGGCTCGGCTGGCGCCGTGATTTCATCGGATTCGAAAACGGCACTTCCCATACTTCCCAACCCCTATTCCGTTGCCTCGGAGGAAGGCGAACGGGCGACCCTGAGTACGTGATCTCCTTTATAGGGCAACCGTTATACCACGAATGTGAGTGCGTGTTGGGGGCCGGGCGTCTGCCCGATTTGGGGCCGGGGTTTGGGCGAGATTCAGTGCGCTGTGAAACTAGGTGGAAATGCTTCTGCTCAAACGACTTCGGTCCACTTGAGGTGAACGGTCCTAAATCGTTTACTTACAATAAGTTGTGACGAGCGTCACAAAAGATTCGCGGAGTGGAACCCCTCCAATTGGCCCAGGAGCGCCCAGTATTCGAGTGCAGTATGCGATTCGCAGTGCAGCCTGCAATGGCAAGGCCGGGCCTCGCTCGACCTGCTGGGAGTGCTCTGTTTCGCCCTCTACGTGCTAATCAGAATCGGTGAGAATCCGGCGACCGAGGAGCGACGCACGACCAAGAACGGGAGGCGCAGCCACTCCGCCGGATCTCCGGCTCCCATTATGGTGACGTCTCGCAGGCAGAATTGCTCCAGTTTCCCATCCGTTTCTCCAACGCTCGCCGTCTCGTCCCATGCCCGCCGCGCCAGCTCCGCCTGATCGTCGGAAATGGGACCGATCTGGGAACGTGGCAGAGTCCGTTCTCCGAAAGCCGCACGGCCCGAGATCTCTTCCAGCCATGCGAGATACCTTGCGGTTGGAGTGATGAATCCAGTAACGGTTGACCCTGACAGCATCAGCGTAATAGCTGATTCAGTTCCCAGACTGTTGACCTCGGTTACCCACGTATCCAGCATGTTAGCAGCGCTCATTGCCAAGCTTCCCCTATCTTCAGGTGGCAGTGCTATGCTGAAGGCTAGTTGGGTGCGGTCAACTGACGGTCAACTCCAGCACTACGGCACAGCGAGCCAGCTGAGGAACACGGCCGTCATGGCTTTCGCACCGACCAGAATGGCTGCTTCGTCGGCCACGTAGTCTGGGCTGTGCGGCATCCCGACCGTCCCCGTGGCCGGATTGCTCACGCCGAGAAAGTACATGACGCCCGGGACGTCGTCCTGGAACGAGCCGAAATCCTCACTGAAGGCGGGCGGAACGCCCTCGATCTGCACTACCGCTTCTTCTCCCAAGACAGTGCTGATGCTCATGTTGGCGCGGGAAACGAGTGACGAGTCGTTAGTCACACCCGCCATCACTCGCTCCTGGTAAGTCGGCTCGATAACGACGTCAGCGAACCGCAAATTCTCCAGTCTCTCGAGAATCGTCTTTTTGGCCTGCGCGCGTACCTCACTGCTCGCCGTAGTGACTTGAGCCCGAACGATGCGGCGGTCGCTGCTACCTGTACCTCCGACCGGGAATACCTGCGCGAGGAGAAAGCCATCGGGTGCGGCCTGTGCTGCTTCCTGCAACGATATGTTACTCACACTGGTAATGAGCATTCGAACTGAGTCAGCGGCGGCGTCGAGGTCGCCGGACCCGGAGACGACCACTTGGACCATATCGCGGCCCGCCATCATGCCCCCGGCCTTTGTTCCCAGCTGCCCGACGGGCAAGGGAGCCGTGTGGAGCGCGAAGATGGCGTCTGGGTCAGTCGATCCGAACACATCGTCGGCCAGCATCGCACGCGCCCCGGTGGCTCGTTCCTCGGCGGGTTGGAACACGAGCATCACTGAGCCCGCGAGATCTTCCCGCACGGCGGCCAGTCCTTCGGCGATCGCGATCCCCACAGTCACGTGTACATCGTGCCCACAGATGTGGCGCACTCCAGGTGTGAGCGACCGGAACTCGACCGGATCGGGCGCATTCGAACGCACCGCATCCATGTCGGCGCGAAACGCGATCGTCGGGCCCGGTTTCGCACCGTGAAGGATGCCGACGACACCGAATCCGCCCACACCTGTCCGAACCTCGAAGCCCAGGGCCTGCAGTCGCTCTGCGACTACACCGGCCGTACGCTCTTCGGCACCGGACACTTCGGGATGTTGGTGGAGGTCGCGACGTAGCTCGATCAGCTCAGCTTCTTTCATCGTGAGCTGCTCGGTTACCTGGGCGTACAATACATCGAATGTCGGCTGCTGTCCGTGCAGTGGGTTCGCTACGAATGTGGCTATGACGATCGCGCAATGTGGAAGGTGCTTGCTCATAATACGGCTCGCGTTGAGTATGCGTGCAACTACGTGGAGCCCTGGATGGAAGTTTCTCTGGCGAGAAGTGTGTCCGACACGATCGCTCATCACTCAGGGGCCGCGCTCCAAAGCTACGTTACCGTTCGCAGTCGCCAGGCGAAGGAACCAGCCGCCACTTCCTATGGTACCGCGCACGTCGCCGGGTCCCGCCTGCGTGAGTGTGAAGTCCGACGAGATGCTACCGTTAGCTGTTGCGAGGCGCACCTCCGCGTTCGTGCCGGACGGCACCTCCACCGTGACATCACCATTGACAGAGCTGAACACTAGGTCCCGGTCCCAGTCCGCGAGGCCAATCGCTACTGTTACTGGTCCGTTGACCGTGGTTGCCGTCGCAAGCTGCGTCGTGGTAATAGTCACGTCCCCGTTTACCGTTGTGGCAAAGGCGTTGCTCTGGAGGTTGGTGCCACTCACTGACCCGTTCACTGTCGTCCCCACGAATTCAACACCTGCCGGCACAGATACGGTGAACGTAACGTCCACATCATTGTCCCGTGTACTCAGGTGTCCTTGGTTTCCGGGAGCGCACTCGTTCAGGGGTTGACCGGGTACGTCGGGATACACTGCGCATATCGTGACGCCGCCGGCGTGCGTGACGACATCGATCTCGACGTTCGCTGGATCATCTTGTTGGCCTTCCTTGGCCGCTGAAACCATGACGGTGTTCCCTGTGGCGGCGCTCGCAATAATGCTGCCGTTTACGCCCTTGATCTCGATCGCGTCGCCCTGCGCGATCGTTCCGCTCCACTCGAAGTCCTGAGAGACCGGGTCCGTTGATTCGCTGCACCGGACGCTTGCAAGTACTACAAGAGCTACGAGCAGTATCCCACCCCTGACTTTCATGTTTCCTCCTGGTTCAGCTCTCAGGAAATATCAGCCAACCACTGCGTGAGTGCAAAGCCAATGGCATGAATTGCAGCGCAACCGTACTTTAGGCCGTAGGTCAACCCACGGAGCAGACCACGATGGCGCCTACTCGACGTGAGTTCATGGAAGCCGGAGTTGCTGCCGCCTCGCTCTGGCATTTCGATGGAGACGCAAGTCGACCGATCCCTCGACGTATAGGTCCCATCCAGGCAACACTGGGTCCAGAGCCGGACCTGATCGTGGTGAATGGTAATGTCTACACTGTTGATGACGGCCAGTCACGCGCCCAGGCCTTTGCCGTCAAGCACGGACGCTTCGTGGCTGTGGGATCCAACAGTGACATCCGGAATCTTGCAACGAGGAATACCGCGGTCGTCGATGCTGAGGGCATGACGGTGACGCCGGGGTTCATCGATGCGCACTGCCACCCATCAGGCGTGAACGAGCTGATCGGTGTGAACGTGAACTTGGATACTGACTTGGTGTTTCATCTCACCCAAGCGAGGAACCATCCCGTTTGTCATGATTTGTAGTACTAGTTGGGTCGCCACGGTGTTGCTCTCGTGTTGGCTCGCCACACCGCTGTCGGGCCAAGGCGGCACCGAAGCCAACGGGGCATCGCGCCCCGTCCCAGTTGCCCGGGCCGTCCTCTTGACCAGCGGGATCGACATCGATGGCCAACTGACAGAGCAGGCGTGGGCGGATGCACCTACTACTTCGGGGTTTGTGCAGCGCGAGCCGGTTGAGGGCGATCGGGCGGAAGAGCCGACGGAGGTATGGGTACTGTTCGATGACGCCGCCGTGTATGTGGGCGCGCGCATGTATGACAGTAACCCGGATGGCATCGCGAAACAGCTGGTGCGGCGGGATGGATTTGGCCAGTTCGACTTCTTCGAAGTCTCGTTCGACCCGAATCGCGATAGACGCACGGGATACGTATTTCGCGTTAGCGCAGCCAACGTACAACGCGATCAGTACATGTTCGACGACAGTGAAGACGACGAAGCGTGGGATGCGGTTTGGCAATCGGCGGTCCACCTCGACTCGCTCGGTTGGTCGGTGGAGATGCGAATCCCTCTGTCGCAGATGCGCTATGAAGCCTCTGACGAGGCTCAAACATGGGGAGTGAACTTCGGGCGACGACGGCTGCAGTCCAACGAAGAGAGTGAATTCGCCCTCGTGTCGCGAACACAGCAGGGTGTAGTGAGTCAATTCGGTGCTCTGGAGGGGATGCAGATACCACGAGCCTCCCGGTTGTTGGAGTTCCGCCCGTACGCCTTAGCGAGGGCCTTCACGGCCCCGTCGGCAGAAGGTGATCCGTTTTTCGACGGATCGCAGACGAATGCCCGAGCCGGGCTCGATCTCACGTACGGGTTGGGGGCGCAGTTCACGCTGGACGCGACCTTCAATCCTGATTTCGGCCAGGTCGAATCAGATCCTGCTGTGATCAACTTGACTGCCTTTGAGACGCGATTCGACGAGCGACGGCCGTTCTTTGTCGAGGATGCGCAAATCTTCGATTTCTCGTTGTCTGCGGGACAGGATTTGTACTACAGCCGTCGCATCGGACGTCCACCCCAGGGGCGCGCACCTTCCGAAGCCACGTACGTCGACGTGCCGCTGAACTCGACTATCATGGGAGCCGCCAAGGTCACGGGACGCACGACCGGTGGATCGTCGTTCGGCGGGTTGGTTGCGGTAACTCAGGAAGAGCACGGGCGTGCAGTCATCACCGATGTGAATGACCCGCAGGTGTTCACGGTTGAACCGCGAACGTACTTCGGGGTCGCCCGAGCGCAGCAGGATTTCAACGAAGGGACGTCTACGATCGGCGGGATCGTGACCGGTCTATATCGTGCACTACCGTCGGACGGCTCGTTTGACTTTCTTGCCCGCTCGTCGTTCTCTGCTGGACTCGATTTCGAGTATCAGTGGGGCGACCGTACCTGGGCGGTGTTCGGTTACGGCTCGATCGCGAACGTGCGTGGTGATTCAACCGCGATGATTAGGATCCAGAGTTCGTCGAACCACCGACGCCAGAGACCGGATGCGCGCTGGGTCGAGTTTGATTCGTCGGCTACTTCACTAACCGGCGTCGATTGGCGCTTGACGTTTGCGAAGCAGCGGGGAACGCATTGGACTGGCGCAGTTTGGCTGGCCCAGACGGCGCCAGGGTTCGAGATCAATGACTTCGGATTCTCACGGCGTCAGGAGGCGCTGGACGGGGGAGCTCGACTCGAGTACCAGGAGATCCAGCCGGGATCCTTGTTCCGCAGCTACAGCCTCTCATTCTTCACCTTTAACAACTGGAGCCACGACGTACTCGCTGACGTCTGGTCAACGAGTTCTTGGCAGCGCGGCCACGTGTCGGGGTCGTTCAACCTGAGTGCCGATTTCGAGTTCCTGAACTATTGGGAGCTGGAGGCCGGCGCGAGCTTGCGGCCGTGGTTGAGGGACCGGACCTCGACGCGTGGAGGTCCGCTGATGCTGAGCCCATTGTCGAACGAGGTGAATCTAGAGTTGCAGACGGATCGCCGGTATTGGCTCAACGTTGGGCCGGCGATTGAATATGCCTGGCAACAGGAGAATGGTGGGGAGCAACTCGCGATCGGGTTGGACATGGAACTCAGACCGTCTTCGAATCTCGAACTCGAGATTTCTCCGGAATTCAGTTGGAGTCGAGATGCCGCACAGTACGTGCGCAGCACCGACGTGCTCCCGTATGAACCGACGTATGGATCGCGCTATATCTTCGGCGAGATTGAGCAGCGTGAGTTGTCGATGGAAATCCGAATGGACCTGATCTTCAGCCCGACCATGAGTCTCCAGTTGTTCATGCAACCGCTGATCTCATCGGGTGAATATCTCACCTATCGACAGTTGGTCGCCGCGGAGACGTTCGATTTCGATGTCTTTGAGGAGGGTACTCACTCCGATGCCGGCGGCATGGACGTGTGCGTTGGCGGGCGAACGTGCGTCGATTCAGATGGGACACGCTACATCGACTTCGAGGGAAACGGGCAAGTCGACTACGATTTCACCGACCAGGACTTCAATGTACGATCGTTGATCGGCAATCTGGTATTCCGGTGGGAGTACCGCCCCGGATCCACCATCTTCGTGGTATGGCAACGTCTGCACTTCAACGAGATTCCGGATGGCCAGTTTCA
>JBDGZZ010000095.1:0-13433 GCA_039588335.1 Gemmatimonadota bacterium
CGTGAAGCTAGACGTGGGGCCTGGTGATCGAGTTACGATCGACTATTTGCGGGGGAATCGTCAGCTCACTACGACCCTGGATGTCGAAGATCTTCCGACCTCGCGCGCTGAGCGCGTATCCGCGCTGGGCGATATGGAACTGATCACGCTCACACCGGCAATACGGCAGGAACGCAACATCCAGCGGGAACACGGGGCGTTGATCTTTAACTTGGGCGACAACCTGAGGCAGCGCACCGGACTCCGGCCGGGCGATCTCATCTTCGCAATCAACCGGCAGCTGATAGAGGATGCCGACGAAGTCACGGAGATATTTCGCAGCGTTCGTGGCAACACCCTCATTCGACTATTCGTGGAACGAGGTGGCTCCATGTTCATAAGAGACTTGTACGTGAGATGACCGACACGACACGTTACCAATCACCGCTTGGCACGCGATACGCATCGCCACCGATGCAGGCGCTCTGGAGCCCTCAACGCAGGGCGCACTTGTGGCGCCGACTCTGGCTTGCCCTGGCGGAAGAGCAGAAGCGGCTGGGACTCGACATACCGGATGCAGCTCTGGATGAGATGCGGGCCCACCTCGACGACGTGGACTTGGACAGTGTAAGGCGTTACGAGCAGCGTTTCCGGCACGATGTAATGGCCCACGTCTACGCATTCGGCGATCAAGCGCCTGCGGCGCGGCCGTTTATTCACTTAGGGGCCACGAGCACCTTCGTGACAGATAACGCCGAGTTGATCGTCATGCGTGAGGCGCTCCACATCATCCTCGGACGACTCGTTGCGGTCGCACAGGCACTTTCTTCGTTCGCCATGAAGAATCGAGACGTGCCTACTGTAGCTTACACGCACTTCCAACCGGCACAACTCACCACGGTCGGTAAACGTGCCGCAATGTGGCTGCAGGACTTCTGTATCGACATTGCCGATGTTCAAGAAACGGTGGAGCACCTGGTCTTCAGGGGATGCAAAGGAACCACTGGAACACAGGCCAGTTACCTCGAACTCTTCCACGGAGATCACGAGAAAGTCCGGGAGTTGGACCGGGCGGTTGCAGAGCAATTCGATTTCGAGCGGTCCGTACCGCTAACTGGCCAAACCTACACGCGCAAGATCGATAGCCGGATACTCAATGTCTTGAGCGGGACAGCACAGTCAGCCTCAAAGTTCGCCACCGATTTGAGGCTGCTGCAGCATGAAGCCGAGTTACTGGAACCGGTAGAGAACGAACAGATCGGGTCCAGCGCCATGGCGTACAAGCGCAACCCCATGCGAGCAGAGCGCATCTGTGCTCTGGCGCGACACATAGTCACGCTCTCGGCCAACGCGTCGAACACCGCATCCGTTCAGTGGCTGGAACGCACGCTCGATGACAGTGCGAACCGACGTCTTACGCTGCCAGAGGCCTTTCTGGCCGCCGACGCAGTTCTCGTACTGTGCACGAACGTGAGTGCGGGCCTCGAGGCAAAACCCGATGTCATAGCCCGCAACGTGCGCCGCGTCATGCCGTTCATGGCGACCGAGCGTTGGCTGATGTTGGGTGTGGAAGCTGGAGGTGATCGGCAGCAACTCCACGAGATAGTCAGAAGGAACAGCAGGGCTGTACAGGAGGCAATGGCATCGGGCGACGTGGAGAACAACTTGCTGGAGCGTCTGGCTGCGGAACCCGGGTTTGCCAACGTCGACGTGGCAGCGCTGCGGGCAGAGTTGGACCCAATGCTCTATGTCGGGCGCGCGCCGCAGCAAGTGGTAGAGTTCGTCGAAGGACCGGTGGCCGATCTGCTCGAATCGTTAACCCATTTCAGCGCGCCAGATGAGGCGGCGGTGACACTATGAGTTCGACACCACTGATCGAAAGCGCCCTTCCCCTACCGTTGGTGCGCAAGGGCAAGGTGCGCGAGCTGTACTCCGTTGACGAGGACACTCTGCTTCTCGTCACCAGCGATCGCATCAGCGCTTTCGACGTCGTCATGGCTGAACCAATCCCCAAGAAGGGCGCCGTCCTGACGCAAATCGCAGGGTATTGGTTTCGGGAACTGGCCGACATAGTACCGTCACATTTCATCACGTGTAATACGAACGAAATCCTCGAGCGCGTGCCGGCCCTGGGTGAATACCGCGACCAAATCGCCGGACGGGCGACACTGGCAAGCCGCGCGGAGCCGGTTCCGTTCGAGTGCGTAGTCCGCGGATACATCACGGGCTCGGCCTGGAACGAATACAAAGAAGCGGGGACACTCGCCGGAGAGCCACTGCAGGAAGGTCTGGCGGAAAGCCAGGAGCTGACCCCTCCGATCTTCTCGCCGGCGACCAAGGCCGAAGAAGGCCATGATGAGAACATCACGTTCGACTGCATGCTCGACGAGTTGGGCGAAACCGTCGCAACCCGCTTGCGGGAGGCTAGCATCGCGCTGTACGAGGCTGGCCGGGAACGAGCGAGGAGGAACGGCATCATCATCGCCGACACCAAGTTCGAGTTCGGCCGTTCACCGCTGGGCGAACTGATCTTGATTGACGAACTGCTGACCCCCGACTCGTCTCGGTTCTGGCCGGCCGACCATTACCAGGTAGGACGAGGTCAGCCTAGCTTCGACAAGCAGCCGTTGCGAGACTATCTGGACGGATTGAGAAGACACGGTGAGTGGGACGGCGATGCGCCACCACCGGCTCTCCCTTGGGAGGTAGTGAGAGCGACCAGCGTCCGTTACCAGGACGCCTACCTCCGGGTCACCGGCGACCCACTGCCCGAAGACGCGTGATACTAGCCCCCGAAGGACGTGCACCGGTCGCGTTTGCCTGGCTCGTTCTCGCAGGCCTCGCCTCTGTCTCGTGGTGGGTGCCGGGCGTCTGGACGCTGGTCGCGTTCTCAATCTGGACTATCATCGCGCTCTGGGTACCGTGGTTCTTTCGCGACCCCAACAGGTCAGGCCCAAGAGGAGAACAGTTGATACTCGCACCGGCCGATGGGCGGGTAGTTTCAATCACAGAGGTCGACGAACCGGACTTTTTGAGGAGTCGAGCAACGCGCGTTTCGGTGTTCATGAACGTCTTCAACGTGCATGTCAATCGATATCCGGTGGGAGGCTCGGTCAGCTACCGCCAATACCGACCTGGCAAGTTCGTGAACGCAACGCTCGATAAGGCGAGCACCGACAACGAGCAAATGTCGCTCGGGTTGGAAAGCCGGCACGGCCCCATCTTGGTGCGTCAGATAGCAGGTCTGGTGGCTCGCCGCATCGTAACGGATTCGCAAGTCGGTGACAGTATCCAACAGGGAGACCGATTGGGCATCATAAGATTTGGGTCGCGTCTCGACACCTTCGTTCCGCAAGCCACCAAGATCAATGTGGAAGTCGGAGACTTGACGCGAGCGGGCGTCACAATCATAGCGGAGTGGCCCTTATGAAACGCTCACCGCGTCGTCGTGGACGCGCAAGGCGCGTGATCATCGTGGTTCCAAGCCTGTTCACGCTCGCCAATCTGTTCTTCGGCATCTGGTCCATAGTGCTGGCGTCACAAGGCTCTTTCTACCTTGCCAGTTGGTGGATCGTGATCGCCGGTGTGCTGGACATGATGGATGGGCTCTCAGCCAGAATGAGCAACACGGGCACCAAGTTCGGCGGAGAACTGGACTCACTGGTGGACATCGTCAGTTTCGGGGTAGCTCCTGCAGTCCTGATCTACCATTTGCAGCTGTCCGACGTCGGCCCGTTCGCCTGGGTCTTCGCGTACGCCTTTGTCGTCTGCGTGGCGCTGCGCCTTGCCAGGTACAACGTGCAGCACACTGAATCGACCAGTACGGGGTTCACCGGGCTTCCAACGACGGCCGCCGGGATGACTCTGGCTACGTACTATCCTTTCACACAGACAGACTTCTTCCAAACGCAGTTGAGCCACCTACCGTGGACACAGATTCTCATCTTTCTCACCATCGCGTTGAGCCTTGCCATGGTGAGCCAGATTCGGTACGCGCGGCTACCCGGCATCGGGTTCCGATCGCGGCGTGGTGCGCTCGGTCTGGCAATAAACCTGACGATTCTGGGGTTCGGTATCTGGTCCCGCGATATATTCTTCTTCCCGCTCGGAATCACCTACTTCGCATACGGATTCGTACGGACCCTAGTGGTCGGCTTCTTGGAACGTGGTGACGACGAAGAAGACGATGAAGAGGCTGTCGAGGCCAGTAACCCTGTGCTAGTCCATGACTTAGGTGACACGCATAGCCCCAGCCGGGATCAGGCTGGCTGAGGTCTAAGCCGGGAGCCCTGGGCGACACAATGAGACACAAGTCACGTCCACGCCATTGGGAATCGCTATCTTTCGCTGTCAGAACCGCCGCTCACCGGACTGAGATTTCCGCAGCTCCGGGGGTTGTCGGCGCTGAACTCTTCGGAGGAGGCAGGCGATGAGATGGCCAACTCTTGCAGCAGCAGTTATCGCGACGGTGGGTTTGATGGGGTGCGACCGGATTCCGTTCATCGGTGGAGGTGAGGAGGCGTCGAGCACCACGGACACCTTTGCCACCCAGCAGGCCGATACGGTAACTCCGACGGCAGGGGCCGCAGCCCAGGCCGACACAACGACGGCAACTGCGGAAACGCAGGCTCAGCCCGAAGTGGAACAGCCTGCAAGCCCGCCACCCGCGCCGCCCCAACAGGTCAGCCGACCGGCCACGGCGAGCGGCATGGATGAGCCCTGGAACCCAACTCACACCGGGACGGTGAACCCGGGAATGACGCGCGCAGACGTGGTCGGGGTTTGGGGTGAACCTGTCACCGAGCGCTCGACCGGCGAGTGGGCGTACCTCTATTACCGAAACGGTTGCGAGTACACCTGTGGGACGTTCGATGTAGTTATGCTTCAGAGTGGTCAAGTCGTGGATGCGATCGTTCGAGGACCAGGCCATACATTTGCTGGCATGTCTTCGTCACCTCCCGACCGCCAGGCACGGTTCACACCGCCAGGTGGCGGATCGGGGGAGATAGGAATGGCGGGATGACGGATAAGCCCAGCCGAAACGAAGGGGAGTACTTCAAACTGCGCGAGGCCGAGCTCCTTAGGAAACGACACAAGGAGGCGGCCAAAGCACATGAGCAAGAAGAACGTAGAAAGCACTTCATGAAGTGCCCGAAGTGTGGCGCCGATATGGTCTCAGAATCAGTCGGGGGTATCGGCTTCGACCGCTGCAGCGAGTGCAGCGGAGTGTTTCTTGATGCGACAGCAGCCGAAACCCTGCTCAAGGCGGACCAAGGCACCGCTGCAGGAATCTTCAAATCCATGCTCCGCGGCGTTAGCTCCCGTTGAATTGACTAGCGCTGCGACGTCACCAAGCCGGGCGCATCGCGCAACCGGGGTGATTTGCTGGTAGGGCCGGTGCAAGCTTGGCCACACCGACTAACAACCGGGAACATAGGACGAATCGGGCACATGCTCGGCAAATACCCGCTACTCACGATTCTCTACCAAGTTGAGCTGTTTGCAGCTCACCAGGGGCCGGCCTGATGTGCGGAGTCATAGGGATCTCGGGCCTGTCCAACGCAGCTGAGTTAGCCTACCTCGGGTTGTACGCCCTTCAGCATAGGGGCCAGGAATCAGCCGGCGTTGTCGCAGTCGATGGTGAGGGGAGGGCGCACGGACACCGCGGCATGGGGTTGGTGCAGGATGTGTTCCCTCCGCAAGTGCTGCGCGAACTACCAGGTGACCTCGCGATTGGCCACACCAGGTACTCTACCTCGGGCAGTTCGGTACTAGTCAATGCCCAACCGAGCCTGGTTCACTACCACACCGGACCTCTGGCGCTGGCCCACAACGGCAATCTCATAAACGCCGACGCGCTACGTGAGGAGCTGGTCGGCACGGGATCCATTTTCCAGTCGTCGTCAGATTCCGAAGTCCTGGTGCATCTGATAGCGCGATCCGAGGCACGGAACGTCGAGGACCAGATCCTCGACGCGCTCGAACGGGTGGATGGGGCGTACACACTGGTAATAACCGTGGGCCGCACCTTGTATGGCATCGTCGATCCCCGTGGCTTCCGACCCTTGGTTCTGGCAGAATTGAACGGTGGCTGGGTGCTTGCGTCAGAGACCTGCGCCTTGGACATCATCGGTGCCCGCCCGGTTCGGGAGTTGGAACCTGGCGAGTGGATCAAGATTGAAGATGGCAAGGTGGTAGACCTGCCTCCGCTCAAACGCAAGGAGCCGCAGCGCTGCGTGTTCGAGTTGGTCTACTTCTCCCGGCCGGACAGCGTAGTCTTTGGCACATCGGTCGACCGGGCGAGGCGTGAACTCGGCCGACAGCTGGCGCGGGAGCACCCGGTACCGGGGGCCGACTGCGTGTTCTCGGTACCCGACTCCTCCAACACGATGGCGCTGGGATTCTCTGAAGTGAGCGGTGTGAAACTGGAACACGGACTCATCCGGAATCACTACGTGGGTCGTACGTTCATCAACCCCGGTAAGGCAGCACGGACTGAGAAGGTGAAGATCAAGTTCAACCCGGTACGCGATGTTATCGAAGGCAAGAGCGTCGTTGTGGTGGACGATTCACTAGTGCGTGGGACGACATCCCGAGGCCTCGTGAGCATGATCCGGCAGGCGGGAGCGCGCGAAGTCCACATGCGCCTGGGATCACCGCCGATCACCGGGCCGTGTTACTACGGAATCGACACTCCGACACGCGAAGAACTCATCGCAGCCAACTGCAGTGTGGAGGAGATCGGGCGGCAGTTGGGCGTGGACACACTTGGCTACGTGTCGCTGGACGGCATGCTTGCAGCGTGCGACGACGGCGATGGGCGGTTCTGCCACGCCTGTTTCTCTGGCAAATACCCCACTGAGATCCCTCAGCGCGATCCGGAGTCGCATAAGCGGCATGAGGACGCTCTGATGGTCAATACAAACCTGGTCCAGGCAAAACAATGAAGAGCGTATTCTTTTTTGGAAACGGTCAAGCCGACGGAAACGCACAGATGTCAGACGTCCTCGGCGGCAAGGGAGCCAACCTAGCCGAGATGACCAATCTTGGTATCCCCGTGCCCCCCGGTTTCACCATTTCGGCCAAGTTGTGCCTCACCTACCTGGAGGAGGGCAAGCTGCCCGACCCTGTGAGATCCGAGGCTAACGAGGCCATGTCGCGTCTCGAAGAGGTCTCCGGGCGCCGCTTTGGCGACCACCAGAACCCGCTGCTCGTCTCGGTCCGATCCGGCGCCAAATCGTCGATGCCGGGAATGATGGACACTATCCTCAACCTCGGGCTCAACGATCTGTGTGTCGAGGGCCTGGCTGCGCAAGCGAACAACCCGCGATTCGCCTACGACTCCTATCGCAGGTTCATCCAGATGTACGGCGAAGTAGTGGCGGGAATCGGCGGCAAAGGCGGGATGGATAATCCGTTCGAGACGGCAATCGATTCACTGAAGCGGCAGCGAGGTGTAGAACGCGACATAGATCTCGCGGCGGAAGACCTCAAGTCGCTGGCAAGTTCATTCAAGGAGATCTATCAGCGGGAAACGGGCCTGCCGTTCCCCGACGATCCCTGGACCCAGTTACGGGGTGCGATCGAAGCTGTATTCAAAAGCTGGTACACGAAGCGAGCACAAGAGTACCGCCGCGTGAACAGAATTCCCAAAGATATGGGAACTGCGGTGAACATACTCGCCATGGTCTACGGCAACATGGGTGAGGACTCCGGAACCGGCGTCGTGTTCACGAGAAACCCGGCAACCGGCGAGAAACACCTGTATGGTGAGTTCCTACTGAACGCACAGGGCGAGGACATAGTCGCGGGGACTCGTGATCCAGAGCCGATTGATGGGATGAGCGGTCCTTTACCGCAGCCGTACGAGCAGCTGCTCAGAACCTGTGACCTCCTGGAACAACATTACCGAGAATTGCAGGATGTTGAGTTCACCGTGGAGCGCGGGCGTCTTTACATCCTACAAACCCGAACTGGCAAGCGCACCGCGCGAGCGGCGGTGAGGGTGGCAGTGGAAATGGTGGATGAGGGCCTATTAGACCGGCGCGGTGCCGTGGGCCGAGTCAGGCCGGAGCAACTAGACCAAATGCTCCACCCAACCGTTGATCCTTCCGCGACGTTGGACGTCATTACAACCGGCCTGCCGGCATCACCGGGAGCTGCGGTAGGTCAGGTCGTGTTCGATGCGGAAAAGGCTGTAGAACTCGGCAATTCTGGCATGGCGGTGATACTAGTGCGGCGGGAGACCAGCGCCGACGATTTCCCCGGAATGGTGGCGGCGCAGGCGATCCTCACGTCCCGAGGTGGCATGACCAGCCATGCGGCTGTGGTAGCGCGAGGGATGGGCAAGTGCTGCGTCGCCGGCGCAAAGGAACTCGACGTCGACGAAGGCAAGCTGTGTTTCTCTGCAAACGGTACCACGGTCAAGGAGAACGACTGGATTACCCTGGATGGCTCAACCGGACAAGTGATCTCCGGCAAAGTGCCACTGGTCGAGCCGAAGCCAAGCGATGAATTCAACATTCTGATGTCTTGGGCCGACGACATCCGCCTGCTAAGAGTACGCACCAACGCCGACACACCTGGTGACAGCGCCAGGGCTCGCGAATTCGGAGCTGAAGGTATTGGCCTGTGTCGAACTGAGCACATGTTCTTCGAAGGCCAGCGAATAGACGCGGTTCGCGAGATGATCCTGGCCCGCGACCTCGAAGGACGCCGCCGAGCCTTGCTCAAGTTGCTGCCCATGCAACGGGAAGATTTCGTCGGAATCTTCCGGGCGATGGATGGGTACCCCGTCACGATCCGTCTACTCGACCCGCCGCTCCACGAGTTCTTGCCGAACGATCCCGCCGAATGGGAGAAGCTGGCCGGGCAACTCGGCGTGCCGCTGGAACGCCTCGAGCGCACGGTGGATTCGCTCACCGAGGCCAACCCCATGTTGGGGCACCGGGGCTGCCGTCTCGGGATCTCGTTCCCCGAGATCACTGAGATGCAGAGCCAAGCCATATTCGAGGCGGCTTGTGAGGCGGCCAAAGACGGAGTCGACGTGCACCCCGAAGTGATGGTCCCTCTGGTTGGGCACGTGGAGGAACTCCGCCGCCAAGCCGAAGTGGTCCGAAAGACCGCGGAACGCGTATTCACCGAGAGGAAACTCAGAGTCGACTATCTGGTGGGTACCATGATCGAGCTCCCGCGGGCTGCAGTAACCGCCGACGAGATCGCTGAGGTGGCCGAGTTCTTCTCGTTCGGGACCAACGACCTCACACAGACAGTGTTCGGTCTCTCCCGTGACGACTCCGGCCGGTTCCTGCCGTACTATGTCGAATCCGGGATTCTCGAGGCGGACCCGTTCCAATCATTGGATCAGGGCGGGGTCGGCAAGTTGGTGGAAACGGCCGTCCGCCTCGGCCGGCACGCCAACAAGAATCTCAAGATCGGGATTTGCGGAGAGCATGGGGGAGATCCGGCGTCCGTCAACTTCTTTCACCGGGCTGGACTGAACTACGTGTCGTGCTCGCCATTCAGAGTTCCGATAGCCAGACTGGCAGCCGCTCAAGCAGCCATTGCCGACCAGTCTCGATAACGAAGTGAGTGAAGGTTGTGTTGCCAACAATGATTGCACAGCATGATGTGGAATCTCAGGCGATCAATTTAAGTCATTGATTTTCAAGCAATTAACGTGTCCCATTGACAGCTGATTCTAGGTTGAATACGAACTAGAACTAGTTTTCAACATTGAGGTAACGACAGGCTTTCCACAGACCGTGCGGCACTGACAAAATGACATCCGCACCAAAGAAACGAACGGCCCAGCATGTAGCTGGGCCGTTCAAGTTAGTGGAGGCGCGGGGAATCGAACCCCGGTCCGAACCTCGATCTGAGTCCGCGTCTACGTGCATAGGCTACGCTTTAGGCTCTCCGGCGGCAGGCACGTAGCCATCCAACCGCCGAAACAGCTCCCTAAAATCTCACATTCGACTCGGAAGCAGGGTCGATTGCCAGCCCGATTTTGCGATACCCACGCGCCGCCTCAGGCGAGCTGCAACGTGGGCAGGTGCGTGAAGCCGAAGCTTACGCAGCCATGGCCAAGTCAGTATTGGCAGTTGTGTTTTTTCCCAGTTGTTTAGCCAGGTGACTGAGAACCTGAGCACGCTACGGAGTCTTCACTAGACCCGTCGAATCCAGTCGCCCCCCTTATTGGTAAATCTAGCCCTGAGGCGCAGTTACGAACAGTGTTGGCAGCTCGAGGCCTGTACAGTCAGAGCTATACGGCCCCTGTCTCAAGCTAAATGGTTGATGCGTGATGCCGCGGCTGCTGCTCCAAATCCGTTATCAATATTGACGACCACTACTCCTGAGGCACATGAGTTGAGCATCGCAAGGAGCGCCGACACCCCTCCAAACGCGGCACCATATCCGACGCTGGTCGGAACTGCCACCACCGGTACCTTGACCAGACCTCCCACCACCGAGGCCAGTGCCCCATCCATCCCGGCAACGACGATGACTACCACCGCGCTCTCTAAGACCTCGGCACTTTTCAACAATCGATGGATGCCGGCCACTCCCACGTCGTAGAGAGTCTCTACCGAATTGCGCAGTGCCCCACAGACAACAGCGGCCTCCTCTGCAACCGGCAGGTCGCTCGTTCCGGCAGTCACGACCAGGATCTTACCCTTACCTGTCGGATTGGGCAGGGGATCTGGAGCCAGATATACCGTCCGCGCCAGAGTATTCACTTCAGCCCGCGGGAACATGTTCTGCAGGGCTTCTTGTTGCCCAGGCACGGCTCGAGTCGCCAGGAAAGAGCCGTTCTCCTTGGCCAACGCCTGGCAGATACCGACCACCTGCTCCTCAGTCTTTCCTTCCGCAAACACAACCTCCTGCAACCCTTGGACCAGAGGCCGAAGGTGGTCTACCTGCGCGTACGACAGCTCTTCAACAGGAAAGTGGCGAAGGCGATCCAGAGCCTCTTCGACCGACAGGTCCCCTGTTTCGACCGCAGTGAGGATCTCGACCATCCGATCCCGGTTCACGCGACTGCCTCCTCCTGCGGCCCCAGATAATCTCTGAAGATCCGCTCTATCTCAGCCATTGACTCGATCGAGTGAAGCTTGGCCCGTAGCTCAGCCGATCCTTGCAGTCCTCTCGTATACCAGCCCAAATGCTTGCGGAACTCCAGGGCGGTACGACGGTCATCTCCCTTGATCTCCAGCTGCAACCTCGCGTGCTGGAGGGCCACAGAGAAGCGTTCCGCAGCGCCCGGCGTGGGCTTGGGGGTCCGCCCCTCCAAAAGGTCTCTCGTCTGACCGAATATCCATGGATTCCCGAACGACCCCCGCCCAATCATGATCCCGGCACAGCCTGTTTGCCGCCACATGTCACGGGCATCCTGGGGTGTCCTGATGTCTCCGTTTCCTACTACGGGGATCTCCAACGCCGCGACCGCAGCCGCGATCTCATCCCACTGAGCCCTTCCCTTATACATCTGGGTACGGGTACGTGGGTGCAACGTGAGTACGGACGCCCCAGCTTCCTCACAACACAGGGCGATCCTCACCGGTTCGCGAGCCACCTCATCCCATCCGCTTCTGATCTTGACCGTCACTGGCAAGTGGGTAGCAGCACGCACCACTTGGATTATCCGCTGCACCAGGTCGAGGTCTTTGAGACAACCGGAGCCTCCGTTCCGCCTGACCACTTTCTTGACCGGGCAGCCAAAGTTGATGTCGATGAAATCAGGTTCGTAATGCTCGGTCACGAGGCGGGCTGCTTCCTCCATACCGCCAGGATCGGCTCCGTATAGCTGAATGCCAATCGGACGCTCTCCTTCGGTGAAGAATGCTCCGTCATGAACGTTCTTGACGCCGCGCCGCAAACCCTCCGAGGAGAGGAATTCCGATACCACCACATCGGCACCGAATCCGCGGCAAAGGCTCCGAAACGGTGGCTCCGAGATTCCAGCCATCGGTGCCAGAAATAGGGGCACATTCCGACCTACTTCATATGGAAAACGCATATTGACAAACATCTTAATGGACCCCAAGTCCAGCGGCAACCAATTGGTTTGACAGCCGGCTCATTCCACCATTACGTTTCTGCCTTGCCTCTCCCACAATCAGAGAGACTACGATCATGCACTTAAGAGATTTCTTCTCTCCGGATGCTATAAAGCTGAAGTTAGATGGTTCCACGAAAGACGACATCCTGAAGGAACTCATCGCGCTGCTTGCTTTGGACGAGAAGTCCGAGGGAATGCTCTACAAAATGTTGAAGCGGCGAGAGAATCTTGGATCGACGGGAATAGGCAGGGGGATCGCGATCCCCCATTGCCGCTCTCTCGTGGTCAGCAGACTGCGCGTTGCCTTCGGCAGGAAGCCCGACGGAATCGACTTCAAAGCGATTGACGACAAGCCGGTAAACAACTTCTTCCTAATTGTCGCTCCACCGCTGGAAGTCTCGAACCAATACCTGCCGGTTCTAGGCAAGGTGGCTCAGTTTGCCAAGGAAGCCGATGTTCCGGAACGCCTCACGCAGCTGGGTTCACCACAGGACTTCATCCAACTGCTCGAGCAGAAGGACATCTAGCTACTCCCACTCGATCGTGGCCGGGGGCTTCGAGCTGACGTCGTAGACCACTCGGTTTACGCCCTCGACCTCGTTGATGATTCGGTTTGCGATTCTGCCCAGAACGTCGGGCGGGAATGGATACCAGTCAGCGGTCATCCCGTCGTGGCTCGTGACTGCCCGTAACGCCACGACATTCTCGTAGGTGCGGGCGTCACCCATGACACCGACTGATTGGACTGGCAGCAACGCCGCGAAAGCTTGCCAGATGTCGTTGTACAGTCCTGCCTCACAGATCTCCTCTATGTAGATCGCGTCCGACCGCTGCAATACGTTTATGGTATCAGGTGTCACCGGCCCCAGGATTCTGATTGCCAGACCTGGCCCCGGAAACGGATGGCGACCTACGATCTCCTCCGACAATCCGAGTTCTCGCCCTACCTGCCGCACCTCGTCTTTGAACAATTCGCGCAGCGGTTCGATCAGCTCGAAAGGCAAGTCCGGCCGCAACCCTCCAACGTTGTGATGGGTCTTGATCGTTGCTGAAGGTCCTCCCCGCGGCGAGACTGATTCGATGACGTCCGGATAGAGCGTGCCCTGGACCAAGAAGCCCACATCGGGACCGACCGCCTCCGATGCCTCCTCAAACACGTCGATGAAGGTGTGCCCGATGATCCGGCGTTTCTCCTCGGGATCCTCTACTCCGTGCAGCCTAGACAGGAATTGCTCTGATGCGTCCACAACTCTCAGATCGATTCCCATATGCGACCGAAAGACCCTCTCGACCTGTTCTCTTTCGTTGAGGCGAAGAAGCCCGTGGTCCACAAAGATGCAGGTGAGCCGGTCCCCTAGAGCACGATGCACCAGTACAGCCGCAACCGCAGAAT
>JBDGZZ010000096.1:0-13212 GCA_039588335.1 Gemmatimonadota bacterium
GATCGAGTTCCATCACGGCGCGCACTGCCTCGGGCATGGCACCCAAGTGCACCGGTATGTGCGCTGCCTGAGCGATCATCTCACCGTCGGCATTGAAGATCGCGGAAGACGAGTCGCGTCGCTCCTTGATGTTGGGTGAGAACGAGCTGGCCACCAGCAACGCACCCATCTCTTCGGCTATGCCGGCAAATGCATGGGCCATTACCTCCAAACCGATTGCATCGAGTGTCATGCGCGCTCCAATATCACGGCGCCGCTCTCGTGGATCTCACCACTCCATCCATCCTCGATCCGCGCCGTTGCATCCAGACCGTCCAACATGAGAGGTCCTTCGAGTTTCGTTCCCGGCGCTAGTGCATCCCAGTAGGCACGGGATCCGGTGACCTTGCCCTTCTTCCCAGCCTCACTCGCACGCAGTTGCACCGAGATGCCGCCACGAGACGCCACGAGCCTGAGGTTGACCACCTCAACGGTACGCTCTCGATCGGCATGCCCGAAACGCTCCTCATGTACTTCGTGAAACGCTTGCGCGATGGCTGATCCGGCTCCAGCGATCGATACGGTGAGCTCGTAGCCCTGTCCTTGGTAGCGGCAGTCGGCAAATCGTGTCAGTGTGGCTTTGGGTAACTCCTGTTTGGCGTCTCGCTCCAGTTCGCCGAACAGCCGGTTCAGGTCTCCCTTATCCAGTTCGAGTGCCGGGCGATGTAGCGACAAAAGGAACTCGAGTTTCTCAGGTGCCGCTGCCAACCCGAGTGCCGACAGAACGCCCGCATGCGGCGGCACTAGCCCGCGACTCATGCCGAGGCTTTCGGCCATGCGGCACACGAACATCGGACCCGCACCACCGAACGCTACCAGGGTCATGTTGCGCGGATCGACACCGCGTTCGACACTCACGGTGCGCAGCGCGCGTACCATCGCAGCGGTGGCAATCTCTACGATCCCCTCCGCGCAGTGTTCTACTGACAGCCCCGCTGCTTGGGCAACCTTGGCAACAGCTTGCTCGGCCAAAGTCTGATCGAGCATCAGCTTTCCGGCCAACGCGTGCTCCGAACTCAGCCAGCCCAGCACCACCGCCGCGTCAGTTACGGTTGGCTCTTCACCCTCCTGGCCGTATGCCGCCGGACCCGGAACAGCACCAGCACTGCGCGGTCCCACACGCAAGGCTCCACCGCGGTCAACCCAGGCGATGCTGCCGCCACCGGCACCCACCGTTTCGATCAACACCTGCGGCAACGACAACGCGAGGCCACCTACCGATGCGGCTGTTTGCAGCAACGGATCACCACCCAGAATCACGCTGGCATCGGCACTCGTTCCACCCATGTCGAGAGTGAGCAAGTCACTCATGCCAACAGCGCTGCCGACGAGGCGCGCTCCTTCGACTCCACCAGCCGGTCCGGAGAGCGCCAGCGCAGCGGCCCGCACCTGAGCCTGCACCACGCTCATGGTGCCGCCATTGGAGGCCATGACCCTTAGTTCCTCGATGCCTTCTCGTGTTGCCTCGTTGCCGAGTCGTTCGATGTACCCGCTCACGTTGGGGCGCAGATACGCCTCGGCCACCGCAGTGCTGGTTCGCTCGTACTCACGGAATACCGGCAGCACTTCGTAGCTCGAGACAACCGGTATCGCAGGATACGCATCCCGCAGTGCATCTGCCAATCGCAGTTCGTGCTCGGGAAAACGGAAGCTGAACAGAAAAGAGACAACGATTGCATCGGGATCGTGCTCGCTAACCAGCCCGACTACTCGGTCGATTTCTTCGGGTATCAGCGCTTGCTCTACTCCGTCAGGTGTTGCCCGCTCGGCTACTCCGATTACGTCTTCACGGGCTACCGCCGGGGGAGGATGGTGTATCGAGAGATCGTACAGATCGGCGCGGTCCTGGCGTCTGAGCCACAACAGGTCTTCGAAACCGGCGGTGGTCGCGAGCAACACGCGTCCGCCGCTACGCTCCAACAGGGCATTGGTCGCGACCGTTGTGCCGTGCACCAGCAACTGCCGTGCATCTTGCCGACCACCCACAGCACATGTCCGTGCTAGTTCGGTCCACAGGTCAGGCGGCACCGAGCCCGGCACCGACCGCACCTTGCCCACGGACACGGTGCCATCCAGTCCCAGGGCAACGATGTCGGTGAACGTACCACCGACATCGACGCCCAATCGCATCAAACCTTGAGTCGCCACGTGTACCCCACGAGCCCGATCGTCATCAGGACGGCCAGCAGACCTACCCAGTCCCCCAATCGCGCATACACTGTAACCACGTCTGTTGTGAGAACGACGTCCGATTCGTATGTCTTGACTGAGAGGCGCGTTCTCTGGTGTTCCCTCCCGAGCGGATCCACGAATTCCGAGATACCGCTGTTTGCCGCACGCGCGATTCCCACACGATTCTCGATCGCCCGCATCACCAGGTGAGCCGCATGTTGATGTGGAGCTGCCGTCTCACCATACCACGCGTCGTTTGTGATATTGATGATGAAGTCTGCCCCTTCACGTCGATACCGGCGCGAGAGATCTTCGAATATCGACTCGTAACAGATCAGTATCCCAAACTTCCCTATGTCCTGCTCGTAGATTGCGCCCGGCTCTCCAATCCCAAAACCACCGAACCACTTCAGATTGAACCAACGCGGATTCAGAAAGGGGACACGCTCCACAATGGGAACGAGATACCTCTTGTGATAGACGGGATATGGATCTCTCCGTCCGTCAGTATCGAACATGAATGCTGAGTTGTAGTACTCGTAGTCATCACGAGTCTCGCCCCAGACCACATCCAGTCCACCGGTAACGATCGGGATGGAGTCGCGCACCGCATGCGCCGCAATGAGTGGCTCCCACGTAGGATGCATGTGAAAGTAGTGGGGCACCGCTGACTCCGGCCATACCACCAATAGCGGATCGGTCTGCTCCGCAGCGTCTCTCGAGAGTTCCAGCGTGGCTGCCATGATCGAGTCCTGCAGTCCGGAGTCGTTCTTCTCCGACCATTGCACGTTGGGCTGAATGACGGTCACGCGTCCCAGGGGTCGTATCTCGATCGTGCGCTCCCGTACAGCCCCGTACGCTACGGCTACCATCAGCCCGGCAACGACACCGCCCACCAGCTTCACCGTGCGCCGTCGATCGGCCCGCTCGCGTATCGCCAAGGCCACTGCAGTGTTAGCCAGCACTAGCAGGAAGGTCACGCCCCGGGCACCGATCACATCGGCGATCTGCACGACCGTAGTGTAGTGGGTCAGGGAAGACCCTAGTCCCATCCAGGGAAATCGTATGTCACCTTGGTGCGCAACGGCCCACTGCATCGCCGTCCACAAGACGGGGAAGGTGATCAGGATCGAGATCTTGGCCCTGCGCATCATCCAGCCGACCAGCGCGAACATCACAGCTGCATATAACGCCAGGATGAGTATCGTAGCTAGATAACCGAGCACCGACAGGCTTGTGAAACGGAGTAGTGCGACGACCATCCAGTGGATGACGAATCCGTTTGAGATGAAACCGAACCAAAACCCCTGCACCAGATTGCGTCGCAGCGGACGCGTGTCGTGCGTTCCGTTTTGTATCAGCCATACGGCCGGGATGAGACAGACAAAAGAAGGTAGAAACAGATGGAATGGAGGATACGCGAGAGTGAGCAGGACCGAACCTGCTACGATTAGAAGCCAATCACCCTTGGGGAGGGCGAGCGCTCTCACAGTTTGACTTCGCAGCCTTCCTCAGCCGACCGCCTAATGGCTTCTAGAATCTCGTGGACTTCTACCTGGTCACCGAGCGCCGGTGGCTTTACTTCGCCGCGCAGCGCTGCTAGGAAGTGCGCTAACTCCGCCCGATATGACGCGGTAAAGGCGTTCTCCCGACCGCTAGCACCACTTGGGGTCACGTTCACCGGTTTTCCGTTGATGTCCTTGAAGACGTGGAGTGGGCCGATGCCGGCCGATCCATGGCTTCCCACGACCTCCATCCACAACCGCTCACGGTCTCCCACATGATTCCAGGAAACGTCCACGAAAAGTGAGAGCCCGTCCTCAAAGCGGATCAACGCGCATCCTTCCTCTTCGACATCACCCTTGGCTCGCTCGTTACCGAGTTGGGCCGACACCCGCTGGGCGCGCCGCTCGCCTGCCAACCACAGGGCCAGGTCGATCATCGGAAGCCCCAGGTCCAGCATTGCACCGCCACCAGCTTGTGCACCGGACACGCGCCATCCCAGCATTTCCGCCGGCTGAAAGGTGTACCAGCCGCACCTAATTGCGCTAACTGATCCCAGTTCGTTGCCGTTGAGGAAACCCCTGACCGCCTGAACGTCACTTCTAAACCGCAGGTTCATTCCGGCCATGAGCATCCGATCTGAATCGCCCTGTGCCTCCAATAACTTCTTGACACCGACGGCGGTCATGGCAAGCGGCCGCTCGCACAGCACGTGTGCGCCTTCGGACAAGGCTGTCGCAACATGTACTTCGTGCAGGTGGTTTGGTGTGCAGACCACGACAGCGTCTGGCTGTATCGTTCGAAGCATGTCGACTATGTCGTCGTTGACATCCCGGACACCGAATCGCGTTGCTAGGGCACGGGCCTTGGGCAGATCTGTATCACAGACAGCCACGATTTCTGCACCCTTGAACTTCGTCAACAGCGGCAGGTGGGCGATTTGCGCTATGGCGCCGGCCCCGATGATTCCAATGCGCACCGATTCGTTCATCGTGGCACCCGGTACATCAGTCCAGCCAACAGGGCGCAGGTCATGAGATCGCTAGACAGGGCACCTCGGAGTCCAAGCGTCAACGCCAATTCTCTGATGACCTGCACCTGTGCACCGAGAGACAGATTGAGGGATGCGTCGATCGTGTCTAGTGCATCCTCCACAAAGGTACCGTCTATCGCCGATCCGGATCCGTTGCGAAAGTGAATCCCAAGACCCACTCCGGCGAAGCCGGTCAGCCGACCGGCCGGCATCACGTACTGGAGATCCAAATCGGCCTCGAAATCCGACCACGTTACAGACCCGATGTCGATCGTGAAGTCGTTGGTCGGATCGTCAACCAGCTCGCTCAGGTTCTCCTCGAAATCAGCTATCTCGTCTTCCTTGAACTCACTACTGAAGTAGGACGCACCCAGCAATACGCGCACTCTCGGCGCTATCATTCCGTAATCCACTCTCAACGCGCCGATGAATTGGGTTTCCAGTCGATTGGAGGCAACCCCTCCGACCTCGACGCCAATGCCGGAGAATCTCAATCCCTCGTAACTGAACTCATCGAAGAAACCCTGTGCGTACAACAGGTTTGGAAGGAATAGCAGCGCAATCGCGATTCTAATACCAGCGTTCAATCTGCGTCCCCGGGAAATAGGTTGTTACAATCGTGTGAGCACTATGTCCGGCACGAGCCCTACCAATCGTCCCCCATTGGCACATCCCCACGCCATGCCCCCATCCTGCACCGGACACCTCGAGGCGGTCCACCGCACCAGCTTCACTGGTAGCAGACACCTCGATCGCGGTACTGCCCAGTGGCCGACCCTCCGGAGTTTCCAGCACACGTCTGACATCCGGCCCGAAAACCGGAATCTCTCCTGAGCCGACCCTGACCCTGAGTTCCGTAACGCGGCGTGACGGTCCCGTTCCATGACTGTAGACGTAGCGGACTTCGTCTACTGCGGATTCGTCGACGCCAAGCACGGCAGGTAAGGTTCTCCGTAATATATCCCGCAGTTCGCTGCCCTCCCACTCGACCGTCCAGCGGAAGCGCGGCGACATATCGCAGTAGTACCCGCCGCTCGGCCGGCGATCCGACACGGGCTTCAGGTACGCCACCGACTGAACCGACCGGAATGCCTCGTCGGGAGATGCGGTCGAATAGCCGCACGTGGAATGAAAGAAGACACTCGCAGGCTGTCCCCGATGCGTGACGACGAGGCCAGCGGTTCCTGCTACGGCATCGTTTCCCTCCGAAGACTCACGATCCACACCCAGATATGCCTGGTCGCTGACGCTGGCCCTGATGTCGTAGCCGTCGGCTGTGAACCGCCCGCGATTCTTCATGGCATACGTCCGTGACACCATGGCTTGAGCCTCGAGCGCAGCCATCTCGTTACGCGTACGCGGCCCCATCTCCACCGTCACTACGCCCCGCAGGTAAGCCTCCATACCCACGACATTCACGGCGATAACCCCACCGTCGCCAGAGTACACCTCCACCATGCCACGGTACGGCCTGCCATTCACCGTTACGAACTCCGACCGATTCCGGCTTCTGAACTCCAACTTCCCGGCACGGGAGCCCGACCGGTCCTCGACACGGACTTCGTCGCTTCCGGCACTAGTTACTCTGACGTTATCTCCGGCATCAATCGTGAACTCTCCTGATCCCCTGACGGAGACGGGACCTTGGCCACCGACTCTCACCCCAGGAGATCCAACCACGATCGCGACCCTCAATTCGGGTTCTCTACCCCGTACCGCCGGAGCACCGGGCCTGGCACAGTCGGAAAACACCAGCACTGCTGCCAAGGCGCCGGCTACTAGTAGCGGCAACCGGTAGGTCGGGACAACCTTCATGTCAGCGCTTCGGCATGGAAGTCGTAGTCGCTGTTCCCATCGACGCGCACCGGAAGGAACTTCCCCGGCTCAGCCCATCCTCCCTTCGCCACATACGTCAAACCGTCCACATCGTCCGCCTGCCATCTCACCCGGCCGACATGTGTGAAGCCTCGCTCGTCCGGATCGGCAAGCCGATCCACGAGAACCTCAGTCTCCCGCCCCACGTAGCGTCCCAGCCGGTCCTCAGAAATGGTGCGTTGCATTTCCAGCAGTTCCTCCTGCCGCATCCGCTTCACCTCATCTGGTACGTCGTCTTCGTACTGCGCCGCTCGCGTTCCTTCCTGAGGAGAATAGGTGAACACCCCAAGTCGCTCGAACTCGATCTCCTCGGCGAAGTCGCACAGAATTCTGAAATCTTCGTCGGTCTCTCCGGGGAATCCTACTATCGTCGTAGTGCGAAGGGTTATGTCCGGCATGGTGTCTCTCAGGAGATGCACCTTGTCCCGGATCGTACTCTGCCTCTCGGGGCGTCTCATGCGCCCCAGTTGACCGTCTGCGGCATGCTGAATCGGCATGTCGATGTAGGGTACGATCCGGGGAGTGTTCTCCATGAGGTTGACGAGGCGGTCGGTGAGCCCCGCCGAGTAGACGTAGAGCAGTCTGAACCAGGGAACCGAAGTCTCACGCAGTAGCGCTTCCAACAGGTCCGGCAAGTCGGGCCCGTCGCGCCCGAGGTCACGGCCATAGTGCCCCAGATCCTGCGCAACCAGGTTGATCTCCTTGGCACCCTGTTGCTCCAATTGCTGTGCTTCCCGGACTAGGCGCTGCAGCGGTTCCGATCGGTGCTTACCGCGCATGAGTGGAATTGCACAGAACGAACAAGTGTGATCACAGCCTTCAGAGACCTTGAGATAGCGCACGTGAGCTGTTTCTCCGAAGTACTGCCTGACTCCCGGATGCTCGACTAGCGGGTCGTCGATCAATCCTCCGGCTGCCAGCGCCGGAACGAGCTTGTGCAAGTCTCCAAATCCGAGCAAGAGATCCACCTCGGGGATCTCCTCTTCCAGTTCCTGGCGATACCGCTCGATCAGGCACCCGACCGCCACGACTGCCTTTACCCCGGCCGTCCTCTTGAGCGCACCGGCATGGATCATGGCATCGATCGACTCCTGCTTGGCTGCGTCGATGAAACCGCAGGTGTTGACCATGATTACGTCGGCCTGCTCGATGTCTTCGGATATCTCCGCACCGTGACCGACCAGATCGCCCAACAGCCGCTCGGAATCGACGGTGGCCTTGTCGCAACCGAGTGAGACTATTCCGAGTTTCACGTCAATCTGGAGTCCGCGCGGAATGGGGTGCGTCGGGTTGTATTCATGCTAGCGATTGAGAGGAAAACGGGAAACGGGAAGCGTCGGCCAATCGGCGTTTCACGCTTCCCGCTTCACTGTACTATCGAGACCGGACCTCTACATCAAAAAACTCTCCAGCGCTCTGGCTCGGCTCACGTGCCGCAACCGGGCCAGCGCTTTTTCTTTGATCTGGCGAACTCGCTCTCGAGTAATGCCCATCATGCCGCCGATCTCTTCCAGGGTCATGGGCTCCTTGCCCTCGAGACCGAAATAGAGACGCAGGATCTTGGCTTCTCGTTCCTTCAGCGTCTCGAGCACTTCGTCTATGGATTCTGACAAGGCACGCTCAAACGTCTCATCGTCTGGCCCCGGATTCTGGGTATCCGGGATGTAATCGAGAAGCTTGTTATCCTCGCCGGGCGTGAGAGGAGCGTCGAGTGACAGGTGGCTCTGGGAAATGGAGAGTGTCTTGGCCACCTCTTCCTGCGTTATGTCCATCCCCTCGGCAATCTCCTCAACGGTCGGCTCGCGCCCTAGCTCCTGTAACAAAGTGGATGATCGCTTCCCTATTCGATGGAGCGTGCCGGCGCGGTTCAGCGGCACGCGCACGATTCGGCTCTGCTCCGCCAATGCTTGGAGAATGGCCTGACGGATCCACCAGACCGCGTAGGAGATGAACTTGATTCCTTTGGTTTCGTCGAACTTGTGAGCTGCCCGGATCAGTCCGAGGTTCCCCTCGTTGATCAGGTCAGATAGGCTAACGCCCTGGTTCTGGTACTTTTTGGCAACAGATACGACGAAACGCAGGTTGCTGCGCACCAGCTTGTCGAGCGACAGCTGGCATCCCTTCTTGATGCGCCGAGCAAGCTCTACTTCGTCCTCGCGCGTTATCAGAGGATACTGGCTGATCTCACGGAGGTACTGATCGAGAGAACCGTCATCAGAAGCAACTCTCTTGACCGAAGCGAGTGCCATGCGTCAACTCCCTCTGCAGAAACCTAGTGACCCAAGCCCGACTACCACCACCAACTTACTGTGGTTCAGCCGCACACCCGCGTGCGGTAAATGTTCACATCGTTGGATCGGGGAGAATCGTGGATCGGCACTTTCTAGGTGCCCGACACGCCGAGGTGACACAGCAGTCGACGAGGCGCCATTGGGATTCGATTCGTTCACAAAGTAGTTCGTGCGAGCCGCGCGCCGCGCTCTCCAATCTCCGACTGCACTTTAGGTTACAGAGTTCTCCTCTTTGACGCAACCGTTACAGTCCAACCTCGTCCGGCGGCCCAAACCTTCAAAGCCTCCCGCAGATCCCGCTCCGAACACTCATGCTCAACAGTTGCAGCCACACAGGCGGCATTCTCTCCCTTCGCCAGGTCGGCTTGTACGACTCGCGCTCTCGGCATGTCCGTCAGTGCCTCGAGATCGAGAATGGCACCTCCTGTCGACAGAATCACTGCTATGGATGAATTAGACATGGCCCCAGTGTAGAACACCGACGGTCCGGAAGTGGTACCGAAGCTACGCAGAGGAGAGCAGAAAACCGAAAGGACCCTAATTACGCTCCAGTCCGTACTTCTCAATCTTCTTGTAGAGATTGCTCCGTGGCATCGCCAGCCTGCGGGCTGTCTCACTCACGTTCCACCCGTTCTCGGCTAGCTTCACCTTCAAGAACGCCTTCTCGGCCTCCTGCTTGAAGGCGTCAAAAGTGTCACACGTCATCAGGTCTCCCAGCTCGGCATCCTGAGAGTGTCCACCAAGTCGGGCGACATCCGCCCCGGTTATGGTCTCACCCGACGACAGTATCAGTAGCCGCTCGACGGCGTTCTTCAGTTCCCGGACGTTCCCCGGCCAGTCGCGAGCCGCGAGGTCCTCGAGCGCGTCACTCGAGAATTCCTTGGGCTTCATTCCGAAAGTAACAGAGACGCTCTGACTGAACTTCTCCACCAACGAGGGAATGTCCTCTTTGCGGGTGCGCAGCGGGGGAACTTCGGCCGGCACGACGTTGAGACGGTAGTACAGGTCTTCCCGGAACCGCCCTTCGCCGATCTCGGCCTCCAACGACTTGTTGGTTGCCGCTATGACCCTCACGTCCACCCTTATCGGCTTCGACGCGCCGATCCGGGTTACAACACCCTCCTCTAGTGCCCTGAGCACCTTCGCCTGCGCTGCCGCACTCATGTCCCCCACTTCGTCCAGAAACAGCGTTCCACCGTCGGCTTGCTCGAACTTCCCTGACCGATCAGCGAACGCACCGGTGAACGACCCCTTCATATGTCCGAACAGCTCGCTCTCGATCAACTCGCTCGGGATGGCTGCGCAGTTGACCTCGACAAACGGTTGGGCCGCTCGCGGAGACAATCGATGGATCGCCCGGGCAACCAGCTCCTTTCCGCTGCCGTTTTCTCCCGTGATAAGCACACGTGCTGGGGTTGGCGCTACTTTCTCGATGACTTGGAGCACCTCCTTGATGGCCCTGCTCGAGCCAATGATCTCGTAACGGTCGACCACCACAGCCCGCAGTCTCTCGTTTTCCGATGACAGGCCGAGATGCTGCAGAGCGTTCCGTAGCGTCAACAGGATGCGGTCAGTGTCGAGGGGTTTCTCCAGGAAGTCGTAGGCCCCGAGCTGAGTGGCTTCGACGGCGGTCTGGATCGTACCGTGACCGGAAATCATTACTACCGGTAGTGCGCCGTCCAACTCCCGCAGGTGAGCAAGCGTCTGCAGGCCGTCCATGCCGGCCATCTTCACATCGAGCAGGACTATGTGGGGGTGAAACTCGGGGAAGGATGTCAGAGCCTCCTCTCCGTTGCTCGCCGTGGCTACCTCCATCCCCTCGTACTCCAGGACCTGGCGCAGCGCCTCACGTACGCCTCTTTCGTCATCAACCACCAGAACTCTTTTTGCCATCAATTGGCTCGCCGGTAAAAAGTCACGCCGTCAGGACGAATGCGCAGATCCCCCACGGTTGGCGGTACCGCAATGAGGATCACCCCATCTGAACCGCCCGTCAGCCGGTCGACCAAGACCGGAATTGCGGGCCCGGGAAACGGGAACGACGAAATCACAAACTCATCGATCTTCCAGGCCACCACACCGGGAACCTTGATCTCAGCAGTACCCGATACCCTGATCGGTTCGCGCGGATCGATTATACCCTGCAAGGGCCCCAGAAGATCACGTCCGAACGCCTCGGTGAGAAGGTCAGCCTGAATCGAAAGGCGGTCCCGTTCCAAAATGACGCTCAACGAATCGAGAGCCCGACGTGCGTCCGCCGTGAGGCGATCCTGGACGATGGAAGCCATCTCGTCAGCCGTGAGCACTATGCGATCGGGGCCGGGCCGCTGTGCGATGTCACTCTCCTTGCTTTCGGCGGAGCGTAATTCGCCCGAGGAAGGACGGCCCACGGTGAGGTTTGCTTCGGCACCTGAACTAACTCCCCCCACAATCGTCCTATAAAACTCGCCCAGGTCCGCACGAAAATGCCAGGCTAGTCCCCCAAGGATAGCCAGCATCGTTGCACAACCCACACCTGCGAGAACGTTCTTGAAGCAACCCTTCAATCTTCCCCCAACCTGGCGGCGTGGCGCCTGGTGTATCGGGCACCGGAACGCATCAGCTCGCTCTGCATGAGATCCACTGACTCCACTACGGTTTCGGACGTGAATTGGACTCGACCTAGCACGGCATCCAGTCCGTCCATATCTGACGGACGCGCATCGCGCCGCACCCTGCCTATGGTCAGATGTGGGTGAAACGCTCGGCCCTCGAGCGGAAACCCTATCTCCTTCATCTCTTGTTCCACCCGACTTTGCAGCAACTCCAGCTGAGGTACCGATTCGAAGCCAACCCAGATGACGCGGGCGCGTCGCGGGTTGGGAAACGCACCGAACCCTGAAATCGTCAGTCTGAACGCGCTGATTCCCTGAACGGCGATGCCCAGTGAAGACACCACCTCAGGCTCATTCTTTGGAGCCACTTCACCGAGGAATTTGAGTGTGAGGTGTAGAGAATCCGTCTGCACCCACCGTACCGGCAGCCTCTCTTCTCTCAGTGGGGCCGCGCTGTCCCAGACTGCCTCGCGGATTTCATCGGTCAGGTTCACCGCCACGAACAGCCGCATTGCGGCTAGGCCTGGCCTGCCAGCGACTCGATCTCGACCTCGGCATCGTCCAGCAGGCTCCCCCTCCTATACCCGGCGAGATCGAGAGTCACATTGGAGAAGCCGAGGCCCCGGAACCGCTGCAAGATTACCTCTCGCCCCTGACGAATCAGTTCGAACTGGGCGGGAGATGCTTCGATACGCGCTTCGGCACCACGATGACGCACGCGTAGGTCACCTGTCACACCAAGCCCCCGCAAGAACGCCTCCCCCTCCTCCACCTGTCGCAGCCGTTGCGGAGTGACCTCCAGACCGTACAGCACGCGGCTGGAGAGGCATGGGGTTGCCGGAGCATCCCAAACTGGAATGCCGAGTTCGCGTGCTACGGCACGAACATCGTCTTTCGTGTATCCGACTTCGGCCAGGGGACTCCTGATGCCGGATTCGGCGGCGGCATCGGAGCCGGGTCGATGCTCACCCAGGTCGTCACGGTTGGTGCCGTCTGCTACCACTGAGAGGTGGTGCTCCGCGGCCAACCCGTTCAGCTTCGACCACAGTTCTCTTTTGCAGAAATAGCACCGGTTCTTCGGATTGGCCGAGTAGTTGGGGTCGCTCAGCTCTTCCGTGCTGACCTCCACAACGCGCAGATCGAACAGTCGCGCGATATCCCGCGCCTGCTCCAGTTGGTCGCGGGCTAGCGATTCGCTGATCCCGATTGCGGCAAGGGACCGCTCCGGACCGAGAACCCGCCGCCCCACGACCGCCACGAGGGCCGAATCCACTCCCCCAGAGTATCCCACCAGGACAGACCGATAGTCCGAGAGAACCGACTCCAGGGCCTCTAGTGAAGGCATGGGGGATAATAAACGAATCCCGTGGAATGGCCACGCCTCCATCTCCTCCCTCCCCTCCTCTGGGAGGAGGCACACAGGAACCTCAGGACGCCTCAGACCCTTTCTCTAGCAACGAGGAGAGAATCATGAGACCGAGCCCCATCCCTCTGGGTACCATCCTGTTGCTCGCGCTGTCGTCCACAGCCGCCTGTGGCCAGGACGATGGTGTCTGGCAGACCGATTTCGCGAACCGGACTGTGCCAATGGAGGAGTTGGTCTCCGGCGGTCCATCTAAGGACGGCATCCCTCCTATCGATGAACCGAGGTTCGAGACCGTAGGCGAGGCCGACAGGTGGCTGGCCAAACGTGAGCCGGTCGCAG
>JBDGZZ010000097.1:0-13192 GCA_039588335.1 Gemmatimonadota bacterium
GCAGGTTCTTCTAGCCTGTGGCTTCACAACCGCTACTCGTACCTCAGAGCGACAATCGGGTCGACACGAGTCGCACGGAGCGCCGGTATCAGGCTTGCCGTTATCCCCACGACTCCGATTGTGACCACTATTGCTCCGAACACCGTCGGGTCACGGGGCTCGACGTCGTACATCAGCAGAGTCACTACTCTCGATACTGCGAACGCCAGCCCGAGCCCGAGGGTGAGCCCAATGCCGAGTTGGATAGCACCTTCGCGCACGATCAGACGGATGACATCTTTCCCTTCAGCCCCGAGTGCCATGCGGAGTCCCATTTCCTGCACTCGTCTGCTGACGGAGAAGGCGAGAACACCATAGAGTCCGACTGATGCCAGGAACAATGCGGCGACTCCGAAGACGATGAATAGCGTTCCGAACACGTTGTAGAACCAGGTCTCTTGGTGGATTACCTCCGGCATATCGCGCACCCAGTATATCGGAAGGTTGGAATCGACCGCGCGGACTGCCGCGCGGACATCAGGCGTAATGCCGAGTGGCGCTCCGCCTGCCACCGGGATCACAATACTCACGAACCGGCGGTCTCGCTGTGCCAGCGGTACGTAGTAGCCGGCCGGGTCGTCTTCATCCGGGTCAAATGACTCCATCAGTGCGGTGGGGACTACCCCGACAATCGTCTTCCACTCCTGCTCGCTCGCCGACGCGCCCTCGCGGAACCGGCGGCCAATTGGCTGCTCGCCCGGGAAGAATCGTTCTGCAAAGCGCTGATTAACAATTGCTACACTCGCTGCGTCAGCGTTGTCCATGAGACTGAAGTTGCGTCCCCGAAGTACGTTCACTCCGAAGGCTTCGAAGAACCCGGGCGAGACCGAAGCCACGTTTGCTATGGGGTAGTCTTGATCGGTCTCATAAACTTCCCCCTCGATGCCGAGTCGATTGCGGTTGCAGCACACGGTGGGAAGCAAATCAGTCAGCGCGACGGATTTGGCCCCTGGTACTGTTTGCAATCGCTCCTCGAGATCGCGGAAGAAGCGGGAGCGCTTTTCCTGTGTTTCGTAATCGGTCTCGAATATGCCTACCCGTGCTGTGAAGATCTGCTCGGTATCGAATTCGAAGTTGTAGTTGTTCAGCTTGGTTATGCTCTTCGTCATCAGTCCGGCACCAACCAAGAGGGCGCATGAGAGTGCGACTTCGCCGATGACCAGGACCTTGCTGAGCTTGCTGGCGCGGAAGCTGGATGAACTGCGATTCTCGTCCTTTAGGATCGAGTTGACATCGGTCCTCGCTGTCTGGATCGATGGGATGGCTCCCGATGCGAACGCCGTCAACACTGTCACCGCCACTACAAATCCCAATATGGGCAAGTCGACGGCGAACTCCATGAAGTAGGGCTTTCCGATGCCGGTTGTGGCGCGGTCGAAAAGGTCGACGCCGATGAAGGCGATTGCTATTCCTAGAATCGCTCCACCGACTGAGAGTACCGCGGCCTCCGAGAAGAGCGGCAACGCTACGCGCAATCTGTGGGCTCCGAGCGCGGTACGGACGGCTGCCTCCTTGGTGCGCAACGCCGCACGAGCCAACAGCAAGTTGGCCACATTGGCGCATGCTATGAGCAGGACGAAGATGGTGGCGATCTGCATTGCCATGAAGATGGGGTCGGCTTCATCTCCAATAGCCTGATCGATGAAGTTGGCAAATGCTACACCCACACCCTCGTTGGATTCCGGATACTCCTGGGCGAGACGCTGGGCCACCAGCGACAAATCGAGGGCGGCCTGGTCTAACGTCATGCCGTCTTTCAGGCGCCCAACGACTTGAAATTGCGGTCCGTCTCGATTGGGGTACTCAGCCCGAGTGTCGCGCCGCGGTATCCAGATGTCCTCCTCCTCCGGAAACCTGAAACCATCGGGCATCACGCCCAAGATAGTGGTTTGCTCGCCGTTGACCTTGATGGTCTGTCCGATTACCCCCGGATCCGAGCGATAGCGGTCGACCCATACTTTGTAGCCAATGATGGCAGTCATGGGGGCGCCGGGGGCGTCATCGCCATTCCTGAAGCTGGACCCGAGAACCGGGGTTACCCGCAATACCTCGAACAGGTTGGCGGATACGAACGCACCATCGAATCGTTCCGGTTGCTCGGTCCCGCTCACGTTGATGGTTCCGGTAGAGAAACTGGCTAGCCCGGAGAATGACTGTTGCTGCTCACGCCAGTCGTAGAAGTCATGTTCGTTGGGCCACATCCGCTCGATGTCTTCCGAGGGATTGGTTCTGAAGATCAACGTCAGCCGATCGGCCTCGGGCACTCCGATTCCCCGGAAGTAGATGCCGTAGATGATGCTAAACATCGTGGCGCACAGGCCGATGCCCAGTCCGAACGCCAAGATGGCGATCGCCGATGAGGCTGGTTTCTTGGCCAGCGCACGTAGTCCGAGCTTGAAATCCTTGACGAAAGCGCCCATGCGGGACCTCTGATGTGAGTGTGGACCCCGATTACTACGGCACGAGGCCTCCATGCGTTTCAAGTGAACGATTTGAAACGTGTCTGTTATGCTTCGCGGGCAGCCGTGTTGTGGGTACCTTATGACGGTGTCGGGTTGTCCATTCTCGCGGGAGGTCGGTCGATGCCGACTTGTGTACGAGTCCTGGCCCAGACACTCTCAGACCTCGGTGTAACACGCATGTTCGGGTTGCCCGGTGGTGAGATCTTGGACCTTCTCGATGCCTGTCGGGATGTGGGTATTGAGTTCGTGCTGACTCGCGACGAGGCAACAGGTGCCTTCATGGCCGACGTGACGGGCCAACTCGAACGACGCCCTAGCGTCTGTGTGTCCACTCTGGGTCCAGGCGCCCTCAACATGGCGTTGGGCGTTGCCAATGCGTACCTGGATCGCTCCCCCGTCATCGCAATAACCGCGTCAATTGCGGAATCCGCCAGACTGTATGCCACGCACCAGAATGTGGATCTGAATGCAGTCTATAGACCGTTTACGAAACTGTCGGTCACGCTCAACGGCGAGAACACTGCCGGGCTAGTGCACCACGCCTACGGCGTTGCGGCAGAGGGTCGGATGGGGCCAGTCCATATTGCGCTGCCCAGCGACGTCGCCCGTTCCCCGGATAGACCGTCAGGGAATGACTTGACAATGGACCCGGGCAGTAGCCCCAGTCCAGTGAACGTAGAGAAGGGAGTACGAGGCGTCGCCAGGGCTATCCGCGAAGCAAACCGTCCCGTTGTCATCCTGGGCTTTGATCTGGATCCTAGCGATACTGGCGACAGTGTCCGGCGCTTTGTGGAGAAACTCGGGGTTCCCGTCTTCGTGACGCCGAAAGCGAAGGGTATGATCCCGGAGGATCACGATCTGTTCTTTGGCGTATGTGCCGGTGTGGCTGCAGACAACCTGGTGGTCGACTTCATGAACAGTGCCGATCTACTCGTCGGCGTGGGATTCGACCCGGTGGAGTCGAACAAACTGTGGCACCAGAAGATGAAGCTCGTCTCCATCAGTCCTGCGTCGATTGCAGTGGATGAGTATAGGCCGTTCTCAGAGGCGGTCGGCGACGTCAATGAGACTCTTGCCATCCTTTGCAGCGGGGATCTCGGTTCCCGCGACTGGCCGGCAGACGAGCTGACACAGTTCCGAAACCGATTTGCTGAAGCGCTCCGTCCCTCCCAGCGGCTGAAATCCGGCCTGTCCGCATATGACGTGACCAAGCGGCTGCGCACGCTGCTTCCCAGCGATACCATCCACGTAACTGACGTGGGATCGGTCAAGTTCGTGACCTCGCAGGTTTGGACGACGTACGAGCCGCGAATGTTCCTGGTGTCGAACGGACTTTCGAGCATGGGTTACGCACTTCCGGGCGCGATGGCCGCCAAGCTCCTATTCCCCGACCGAACGGTGCTGTGCACAATTGGCGATGGTGGATTGGGCATGACGGTCTCAGAGCTGGAGACCTGCGCCAGGCAAGGTATCAACGTCATGACAGTGGTGTACAACGACAGTAGCCTGAGTCTTATCAAGGTGTTGCAGGAAAACAGAGGATATTCGAATTATGGCGTAGATTTCGGTGCCGTCGACTTCAGGACTGCGGCGGAGGCATTCGGTGTGTGGGGTGCTCGTATCGAGACCATGGACGAATTGGACAGCGCGGTGGGGGAGGCCCAGCGGATGCAGTGCCCGGTGGTTCTAGACGTGGTGATCGATCCGTTCGAATATCGTACACACGCGGCACCCGACTTTTGATGCCGCGTCCAGCTCACTGTTCAGTCTCTCGGAGCGAGGCCCTGAAGAGCCCGAGATGGGAGAGTGCCGGGGCGTTGTTGGCTCGCTCGATCCGGATACGCACTCGATCCGCCTCGACTCCCACGATGCGCAGCAGCCTCTTGTAGCCAATCGTCGTTCCACTCGAGATCTCTATCCATTCGCCGTCTACGCGGACATCGATTGCGAACTCGGAGATTCTCTGCCCGAAACGAATCGGTTCTTGCAGCATTATGCGGTCGAAGTAGATACTCCGTCCCAAATCGACTTCCAAGGTTGCCTCGAGTACACCGTCGTCCGTTGCCCAATAGGAATCGGTATCGTTGTCCGTCAGATTTCCGGGCGCGAATTTGGGGTGCAAGTGGCGATGATTGTCTGCTGTGACTTCTTTCGCAGTGGCCAAGTTTACGGCGAAGGTCTCGTTCAAGATCCGGCTGAACTCTCGCAGCACCTCAACGTCGTTCTCGTGGAACAGCCCCCTTTTGTCCGGGGGGATGTTGAGCAGCAGAACGCAGTTGCGCCCGACCGACCGGTAATAGACCTCGAGCAGTTCCTGAGGAGACTTGACCTCGTCATCTTCAGCGGCATGGTAGAACCATCCGGGCCGAACTGACGTATTGCATAACGGTACCACCCATCGCCGCCCGTCGGGATCGCCCGTATTCAAATAGGCGCCATCCGCTTGTCCCACGACGATGCCTTCGTTGTTGATCGTAGACCAGTTGGTTTCGCCGGCAAAGCCCCGTTCGTTCCCTATCCATCGGATGTCCGGCCCGGCATCCGAAAAGATGAGTGCGCCTGGCTGCAGTGACTTGACCAAGGACCAGGTCTCATCCCAGCCGTAGTAAGTCGCCCGGTCGATGCGCCGCTCCTCGTTTGCACCGCCGTAGAAGCCGGTCCCACCGTTGGCACCGTCGAACCAAACCTCCGTAATCTCTCCGTAGCCGGTTAACAGCTCGCGTAGTTGATCGCGATAATAGTCGAGGTACGCCGGGCGAGAGTACTCTGCGTGGTTACGATCCCATGGAGAGAGGTAGAGACCCACCTTTATGCCGTGGAGGCGGCTCGCAGCAACGAAATCTCCCACGACATCGCCCGTTCCGTCCCGCCAGTTGCTGTTCTTGACCGAGTGTTCCGTGTATTGCGAAGGCCAGAGAGCGAATCCGTCGTGGTGCTTGGCCGTCAGGATCAACTCCTTCATCCCGACTTCCGCTGCTATGGCCGCCCACTGGTTTGCGTCGAAGTGAGTGGGGTGGAAAGTCGCCGGCGGTTCGTCGCCGAATCCCCACTCCTTGTCGGTGAAGGTGTTTACCGTGAAATGCACGAAACCGATCAACTCCATCTTCTGGTATTCGAGTTGTCGATCAGATGGAACCACATCGTTGGGTGGGATGTCTCCGGGCTCGAAACCGCATCCGAGAACGACGGTCGTGACAACAACCAATTGCGACCGAAATGGGATCTTGGATCTCATCCTAGGACTCGCACTCCCCGATCGCCCGGGAAAGCCCCGAATCTGAGCGAGCCGAGGCTTTCGTATCGGTTACGGCCTCCAAGTTGGTAGGCGTCCGCTGGTCCATGGAGCGCCCGCCGCCTCTGCCGCATCCTCGATCCGTTTCAGCTCCACTTCGATCAAGGGACGCAGTTGGTCGAGGATACTGCTGAACTCAGCGGCAACGACGTCGTACTGTTCCCGCTGCATGCCGGTGACTTCATGCAGGGCGCCTGACCACGCGCCACCGGTGATTCGGCCAAGACGTCGCACCAGCGACGTGGGGGATGCCTCGCGCCGTCGTCCGACGGTAGGATCGCCACTCAACTCCCAGCGGATCTCCCGAATGCTGTTCTCGAGAGTGCGAAGATCTGCGGTTATCTGTGGATCTGCGTTAGGCGTCTCATTGAGCGCACGTTTGAGGAGTCCGATATGGGTGACTGCTTCCCCGGCTGCGGCATTGGCTCCGAGGACTGCGCGCTGGAGCCTAGCGGTCTGTTGCTGGAAGGCCAGAACCTCCGCCGAGCGTGGTGTCGCAACGTCATCGAGCGGATAGACCTCGAACCTCTGTGGCTCGCCGACTGGTGTCGTGACTCCGTCGACCAGCTTGGCAAGAGCAACCGTATAAGTGCCAGGGACCACATACGGGCCACCGCCACCGCCACCGCCACCTCCGCCGAATCCCCCGAACCCACCTCCTCCGCCTCCACTGCTGATCGGGCTGGCTGAGGGGTACCTCAGGTTCCAAGTCACGTTAGTCACACCTGCCGACGTGCGACCCGTGAGTCGGCGCACCACTCGTCCCTCTTGATCGGACACCGTGAGGGTCATCTGAGGTGCTTCCTCGAGGTCCTCTTCGCGAAGCGCATCCCACGAGGGGTAGAACACGTCTTCACCCCGCCGGGCTGCTGCCCGATCGGTCTGCTGGCGCTGCTGCCGCCGCGTGCGCAGAGCATCCTTCAGATAGTAGTAGAAGGTCGCTCCCAAACTCGGGTTGCCGGATGTGTAGAACCGCTCTCCTTGCCAGCCCGGGTCGGGATTCGATGCCACATACATCGGCGTACGGTTGATGGGCAGCAAGCCCCCTTCGCTCGCCAACAGCTCAGGAGTGAGCGCTCGCAAGGTCTCGAGGTTATCCAACACGTAGAAGCCGCGGCCGAATGTGGCAATCACCAGGTCATCATGCTGCGTCTGGAAGACCATGTCGCGCACCATGATCGTCGGCAGGCCACCGCGGATGCGGGTCCAGTTTTCGCCGCCGTTGTTCGAGAAATAGATACCGAACTCGGTGCCGGCGAACAGTAGACTGGGATCTTTGTAGTCCTCGAGGATCGTGTAGACCGTACCGCGCTCCGGGAGGTTGTTCTGGATCAGTTCCCAAGAACCCCCCAGGTTGGTGCTCTTGGCGATGTATGGTTTGTAGTCTCAGGCTTTGTGATTGTCGAACGCCACGTAAACCGTGTTGGCGTCGTGCCAGGAGGGCTGAATGTCGGTGATGAACGTGGTGTCGGGCACGTCGTCTACTGAGGGTATCGCGCGCCAATTATCGCCACCATCCTCACTTATTTGAACCATCCCATCGTCGGTACCGGCGAACAGCAGTCCTTCCTGCAAGGGTGACTCCGCAAGGCTCACGACTGCGCCCCATACCGAAGTTGATGCGTTCTTTGCCACCGCGTCCACGCCCCAAACCCGGCCCATCACCTTGAGCCGGTTGCGATCGATTTGCTTGGTGAGGTCCGGACTCACGGTCCGCCAGCTGCCGCCGCGGTCCTCGCTCCGGAAGACTCGGTTGGCCGCAAAGTAGAGGCGCGATGGAGAATGTGGGCTGATGATCAAAGGAGCATCCCAGTGCCACACCAAGGCTTCTCCCAACTCACCTTCCGGCCGGATCGATACCCGTTCTCCGGTTGCCAGATTGAATCGGGTCAGACCCGCGTGTTGTGACTCGGCGTAAACGATGTTGGGGTCCAGCGGGTCGATGCGGGAGTAGAATCCGTCACCGCCCTGGGTGAGGAACCAGTCGGCGTTTCTGCCTCCCCGACGCGTGCGCGTGCGTGACGGTCCGCCAACTGAGCTGTTGTCCTGGGTTCCGCCGAACACCCGGTAGAAGGGTTCGGTGCTGTCTACCTCTACTCGGTAGAACTGGCCGAGTGCCAGATTCTGAAACCAGTCGTAGGTCGCTCCGCGGTCGAAACTCTCATACAACCCGCCGTCACAGCCCAATATCAAGTGATTGTTGTCGTCGGGATCGATCCACAGCGCCTGGTTGTCTACATGCTTGTTGCGTTCTCCCAACCTCGTAAAGGTGCGGCCGCCGTCGTCGCTGATCCAGTTCCCAGTGTCCATCGCATAGACGCGATCGACTCTCACTGGGTCGGCCTCGATTTCCTGGTAGTAGAGCCCGATCGTCACGCGGTCGCTCATCCGCTCCCAGGTGACACCGTTGTTCTGAGAGCGGTAGAAGCCACCGTTGTTCGCCGCCTCTACGATCGCATATATGACATCCGGGTCTACGGGGGACATGGCTAGACCGATGCGGCCGAGGTCCCCGCTGGGAAGACCGCGCTGTGATCGGGTCCAGGTAGCGCCCCCGTCGGTAGAGCGGTGCAGCCCCGACTCCGGACCGCCCGCGATGTAAGTGAACTGACGGCGGGCGCGCTGCCACACCGAGGCAATGAGCACGTCGGGGTTGCGTGGATCCATGACTACGTCACTCACGCCGGCCCATTCGCCGCCGTCCAGGATCGTGTTCCAGGTCTGACCGCCGTCCGTAGTCTTGTAGAGACCGCGGTCACCGCCACCGTTGAACACGGGCCCCTGCGACGCAACGTAGACTACGGCTGAGTTGCGCGGGTCGATCAGAATCCTCCCGATGTGCTCCGACTGTGGTAGGCCCATGTTGGTCCAGCTGCGGCCACCGTCGATCGACTTGTAGACGCCGTCGCCGTACGAAACGGAGCGTTGGGCGTTGTTCTCGCCGGTGCCGACCCAGATCACGTTGTGATTGTTGGGATCGATCACCACCTCGCCGATCGAATACGAGCCCTCACCATCGAAAATGGGTGAGAAGCTGGTCCCTGCATTGGTCGTCTTCCAGAGGCCACCCGAGGCGGCGGCGACGTACCAGACCGACTTGTTAGTCGGGTGAATGGCCAAATCGCTGATACGGCCTGAGATGACAGCCGGCCCGATGGACCGGAAACGAAGCGCTCCCACCGCGGATGCCAGCGGGTCACGTTGGCGGTCCGATTCGCCCTCGGCCCCGCCGCCTCGCTGGGCGCGTGTGGTGGGTGCTAGGGTCGCGAGTGCCACAACGCAGGTGGCGAGGATAATGACTGATGCTTTGAGTCGAGAAGACATGAGCGTTCAAACCTCATCCGTCGTTACATGGGACTGGGTGGGACCCGGTCCCTGACCGGGCCACGGATGCCTACAAAACTACTCGCACGCTGCGGTGTCCGCACGACCGGGCAGCAGGAGGTCATTCACGTACATAGCCGATCACAGGGCTCCCAGATAGGGAGGCGAGGCGGGATGCTTGAGCGAGCCGGCTAGCGCGACCTGCGTACTCGCTCCTATACTTTTAGTCGGACTACATTTCGACTGGAGCGACTACATGCATCGAATTCTCCTACCAACGCTCGCCGCTGGAGTGCTGGGCTCGGCCGCGCCAGCCGCCGCCCAGGAAGCCGAGCTGATTCCCGTGGGCGAGACGGCGCCGGACTTCGAGCTCAGTGGCGCGACACGTTACGGGTTGCTCGAGGAACCCGTGCGTCTGAGTGACTTCCGTGGCAACACGGTCGTGCTCGCATTCTTCTTCAAGGTGCGAACCCGTGGCTGAACGATCCAAATGCATGCGTACCGTGATCAGTACGCAACGGTGTTCAACGGTGGCAAAGACGTGGTCCTGATCGGGATCAGCGCTGACTCACCCGAAGAGCTACAGTCGTGGGCGGCCGATGACGATTTCCCGTTTCTCATGGCGAGCGACGCTGGATCGCAGACCGCGGTCGACTACGGTGTCGGGGCTCGTGACAACGGTATGGTTGGAAGCCGGGCCGTTGTGGTGATCGACCCCGACGGTAAGGTTGCTTGGCACACTCCTGCCTTCCAGCAACTGGATCCGACGGCCTATGAAGACCTCGCACAGGCCATAAGGCGCGTGACCCCGGAGGAGGAAGGGGACGCTCAGTAAACCGGAACGAAGATATGAGATCAAAAAAGGGCCCCGTTGTTGGGGCCCGTCTCTTTTGATGGAACTCTCGAGCTCGGTCAGTCTATTTCCTCACGCTCCAATACTTCCTTGACCGCCGCCTCCAAATCCTGTTTTCCCCCCACACCGGTGTACGCAACTCTGCCGCTGCCATCCACGATCACGACGTATGAGGTGGTAGGGGCACGGTATGCTCTAACGGCTTCCCCTTTCTTGTCGTAGAAAAACAGGTACCCGTCTGGGTGGTCCTCGCGGTGCCTGCGAACCGTGCGGAGCGATTGCCCTACACCAACAGCCACCACCACGAACGCCACGCGATCTCCGTATTGCTCGTAGGAGCGTTCCATACTCGGCGCCAGCGCCTCGCAGTTCTCGCACCACGATCCCCAGAACTCGAGCAACACAGGTTTCTGTCCGATGTACTCGCCGAGGTCGACGGCGTTGCCATCGAGGTCCTCTACCGTAAGGACCGGTGCCTCGCTGCCTCGCTTGATTCCCACCTCATCCTGGGCGGTGACAGAGCCTCCGAGCAATGCTACCAGCATCGTGACGGTAGCCATGCACCGGGCACTGAGCCTGGCTGCGACGTTAATCCGCACTCTCATATGATCATTACTACAGGATCCACGGCCATTAGAACACCATTCCCATCTGAATGAAGTAGTACTGGGCCATCCCCAACATGATGATACCTGCCACCCGCTTAGCCCACACCATCCACGCCCCCGACCTGGGAAGCAACACCAACACGCCGGAAAAGATCCCTACGGCCAAGAGCAACACGGTCATCCCCAACGAGAAGACAAACAGATACACGAACCCGAGGATCGCACTCTGGGTGGTCGACACCCAAGTGAGCACGACCGCGAATGCTGGCGCACCGCAGGGCGCTGCCACGATGCCCGAGGTGGCGCCCAGCGCGAATACTGCCGGATACGAGCCACCCTTGAGGCCACCGACCCAGTTCGATACACGGGCCGGCACCCTCACCGGGATCACATCCAACATGACAAGCGCAAAGACCAGCAAGACGTTCCCGATCGCGAACCGGGTCCAAGGATTGGCGGCCACGGTACCGAACAAGGAACCGGAGAGGCCGGCTAGCAGCCCCATGAGCGCGTATAATAGGGCCAACCCACCGATGTACGTGAGAGTCAAGGTCACTGTACGCCAGCGGCTCGCGTCTTCTCCAGCAGTGCCTACAATCACCCCGGCCGTTATCGGGATCATTGGATACACGCAGGGAGTGAGGCTGGTTAGGACACCTGCCCCGAACAACGTCGCCAATGCGGCGAACGGACTGTGTTCCAGGGCCCCGGTGAGCCCCGACTGAAGAGCGAGAAGCAATGTCACGACGTTCATGATAGCACGCCCAGCCGTGTCGGCCAGGGGAGGGAAACTTGGGGGCGCAGTCGTCCGTATTCTGAATATGTAAACGTGCTATAGCCAATAGACCCAGGTCGTCAATGAGCTTCTGATGAAGCAATACATAGGCAGCCTTCCAGTCACCGTCCTAGCACTGGCGTTGTTGTTTCTTCCTGCCCAGGTCGTCGCCCAGAAGTTCTCCCTTGGAGGTCGTATCGGGCTTACCGCCGCCAACGCGGTTTTCGAAGACGAGCACTCAAACGACAGAATCGAGCCCAGGCCAGGCCCCGTTTTTGGCGGCGTTGCCGCCTATCGCCTCAACTCTGTACTCTCGCTCCAGGCTGAGTTGCTGTTCATGCAGAAGGGATGGGCGGAATTCGAGACGGGTGGCGACCGCAAGTTGACCTATCTGGAGGTGCCCCTGCTCCTCGGAGTCGGCGCTCCGTGGACGACATCTCCCCACGTGCTCGTAGGCCCTTCGGTCGGCTTCGAGTTGGGCTGCTCCATTACGGGAGTGCCGGAAGTGGGCAGCGTTGGTTGTGACGATACGCAGGTGGAGTGGGATCGTGCCAAGGTGCAATTCGGGATATGGCTCGGTCTGGGTGTGGGTCGATGGTTTGGAAAGGGGAGGTTCGATTTGCAGCTTCTGGGGAGTTTCAGCTTGACCGACATGAATCGAGAGGCGTTGCCGTCGGGATACATAAGACTCGCGAACGTGACTTTGTCAGCTGCCTACAAGACCTCACTCGGAGGCTCGTGATATGACCCCCGGTCAATGTTTCAGGCGAGTGTTTCTGACCGTTGGGCTCGCGCTGGCGGGCGGAGCATGCGGTGAAACTCCAGTGGAGCCCGTTAACGTCCCTCGGTCTGAGGGGCTTGTGGGGTTTGAGGCGCAACTCGACAGTATAAGAGCTGTGCTCAGAATCCCGGGGATGGCGGCAGCCATTGCCCAGGGTGACGAGATCATCTGGTCTCGTGGATTTGGACTTGCAGATGTTGAACGGGGGAAACCCGCCACCGATACCACGTCGTTCTTCGTGGGATCGGTAACCAAGTCCGTGGCAGCCATCATCTTGATGCAGCTGGTCGAGGAAGGACTGGTGGGTCTCGACGATCCTGTCAGTGATTACGGTGTGAACCTCGAGGCAGACGGTGTGATCACCGTGAGGCATGTTTTCAACCACACATCGGAGGGCACCGCAGGTGCTGTGCACAGATACAGCGGCAACCGTTACGTGAGCTTGGGGGACGTGATGGTAGCGGCGAGCGGGAAGACATACGCTCAGCTGCTGACGGAGAGCATTCTGGAACCGCTGGGGCTGCGCCATACTGCACCTGACGTCAATCTGTTGGCCGACTTCCTGGTTACTGGCTTGAACCGACGTGATTTCATCGCCAACATGGCTATGCCCTACGAGCTGCTGGACGGACAGGTCGTCCCGTCGGGTTACCCTCGGCACTTCAGCCCGGCCGCAGGTCTGATCTCGTCGGTGAGGGACCTGGCGAAGATCTCGATCGCGCTGGATCAGGACTTGTTCATGGAGCCGGAGACCAAGAACCTGATGCTGTCGCCCTCGATAGCCATCGACGGCGACGACAAAACGTACGGGCTGGGCTGGTACGTGCAGACACACGAGGGCGTGAAGCTCGAGTGGCACGGTGGAGAATGGAACGCCCAGTCGGCCTTGCTGCTCCGTGCGCCGGAATCCGGTCTCAGTTTCGTGGCCGTGGCGAACACAAGACGGATGAGCGGCGCGTACTATATGGGCATCGGCGACGTGATGCAGTCGGGTCCGGGTCGGTTGTTCGTGGAGTCGTTCGTGCTGGGCGACGATCCTCTGCCAAGGAACAAGTAGA
>JBDGZZ010000098.1:0-14614 GCA_039588335.1 Gemmatimonadota bacterium
GACCTCGGGCGCAAAGATCTCACAACAGATTCACAAGTGGAGTGTCAAGTTGTGGTCCGGGTAGTTGTTGCAGCTTTGGCCGTCGTGTTCGGACTCGGGCTGATCCGAATGAGCGGATTGCCACCAGAATGGGCTCCCCTGGTGGCCACTCTCATCGTATTTCCCGCCGTCGCGGCGGTAAGTGGGCAGCTCCGCAAGTTGTTGCTGGCCGTCATTCTCCTAGAGCTACCACTTCCTCTCGACGTGTATCTGTTCTACAACGAAGAATATGCATCCTTGGGTGCCATCGGGGGCATGAACATCTCGGTCACTACGCTCGCGCTGGCGGTGCTGTACGCGCTCTGGCTGGGTGATGTCGTAGTAATTCGACGGGGCGGAGATCGTGCGGGACGGTTTGTACGTGCCACGGTACCTCTACTGGCTTACGTGACGCTGGTCGTCGCCTCGATTCTACCCGCGGAAAACCGCGCACTGGCCGTCAACGAGGTGGTAATGCTCTTTCAGGTTTTGCTCCTCTACCTCTACTTATTTCATGCAATCTGGAGTTGGCCTGACCTGCGTTTTGTAATCTCGCTGCTGCTCGTGGGGCTCATCGTTGAGAGTACCATTATGCTGGTCTTGCCGCTTGTCGGTGAGAATTTTACGGTTGCCTTCGTGAACGCTAGACTAGACGAGGAAACTGGCAGGGTTGCAGGGACTATTGGATCGTCCAACACCGCGGGAGCATATCTCAGCGTGATGATGGCGCTCGCGATGGGTGTCGTGTTGAGTTCCCAGCGTGGGCTGCTCCGTGCCACCGCCATGGCCGGATTGACGTTGGGAGGGGTGGCCATAATCTTGACGGGGTCGCGAGGAGGATGGATTGGGTTGATCCTCGCCGCTGTCATCCTCTGCGTCTGTGCGTGGCGCCGACGATGGTTGTCCCCCAGAGTGCCAGTGGCTATCGGCCTGAGTGCAGTATTCTTCGCCGTGGTCTTCCAGAGGGCTCTCGCGGAACGAATCTTTCCAGAGAACCAATCCGCAGCGTTGGACCGGGTACCCCTGATGCAGCTCGCCGGGAGGATGATTGCGGACAATCCGGTCCTCGGGGTCGGGGCGAACAACTTCGCGGTACGAGCAGAGGATTACTGGACCAACCGGACGGTGGACGAATGGCTGTATGTCGTCCACAACAAGTACCTGCTGGTTGCATCGGAGAGCGGGTTGCTGGCCCTCGCGATGTTTGTTCTTTTTCTGTATCTCACGTTGCGGTATGGGTGGCGGGCCTGGCAAGGCCGAGACCGGCTCCTTGCTCCCATAGCACTCGGTCTCACCGCCGGCATGATAGGGCACATGGTGCATTTCCTGGTGGACATCTTCAACGACAGGGGCCAGGTCGAACTGCTGTGGGTCGTGGCGGCTCTAATAGCCATCGTGTACCGCATCGACATCCAGCGCGCATCAGAACGTGACGATTGGGACGTGGACACGCTCATAGCAGGAGATCCATCTGCCGTCGTTTCGGGTGACCGTGCGGTCACCCCGGGAAACCGCCCCGCTTCGTGGCCAGGCAGGGATTATTGAAGTGGTGAAGCGGCAGACACCGTACCTGCGCCGCCTCGTTGGGAACGCGCTTTCACTCCTCACGAGCGACGTGCTCAATCGGGCTACGTCGTTCGTGATCTATGCTCTGGTGGCCCGCCGGCTGGGCGCAGTGGCGATGGGACAAGTCAGCCTGGCGTTAACACTGTTCTACGTGTTTCAGGTGCTAGCCGTAGCTGGGATGAAAACGCTCATCATCAGAGAGATAGCCAAGAGCCGGCAGGACACTGAACGGTACCTCATGAATGCGTCTTTCGCAGTTGTCACCTACTCGTTGGTGTCCATGGTCTTGATGTGGGCATTCGTGCGGATCATGGGGTATCGTGACGAGACGGCCACCATCATCCTCCTGCTCTCCGTGGGATTGCTGCCGTATGCGATGTCGGCAGTACAGGAGGCGATATTCCAGGCCTGGGAGCGTATGCATTACATCGCATACGCCAACGCACCGATGAACGTTTTGAAAATCGGTCTGGTGATCGCCACGCTAGCTCTGGGATATGGCGTGAGAGAGCTGATGATAGTCATGCTGATTGCTCTCTTCGCTATTGCCGGTCTTGAGTGGTGGATCACGGCGCGCAACATCGTGAGGCCCCGGTTCCATTTCGATCTCGGGTTCGCCTACTCGATCTCGCGGAAAGCCACGACGTTTCTCGGTATCGACTTGGTGATCGCCATGCGGTCTGCTCTTCCTATCGTGCTGCTCTCCAAGTTGACCTCTGAACGGGAGGTCGGACTTTTCAGCGCGGCACAACAGCTGCTGGTCCCGATTGGTCTGGTCTTCCAGGCGATCGCGTTGAGCGTGTTTCCGCTCCTGTGTAGAAGGTTTGCAGCCGGCATGCGTGAGTTTCGACAGGTCGGCAGTCAGCTGCTCGAGGTCCTGATGGTTATTGGCCTGCCGACCGCTGTGGGTCTGTTCCTCCTGGCCGACTCGGCGCTCCTGTTGCTGTATCGCGACGCGGACTTCATAGGTGCCGTGGTGGTGCTCCGCATTTTGGCTTGGCTCATCATTCTGAACGCTTTGACCACAGCCCTAGGACATCTGCTCTATGCCGCAAGCAATGAGCGAATGACGCTCCGAATCGTCCTGACGCAAGTAGTGGTGTTACTGGTGCTCGGGATCGTTCTGATCAATGCCATGGGACTAGTGGGAGCTGCTGTGGCGACGGTTGCAGCCGGTTTCGTAAGTACCGTGCTCCATTTCACATCGGTCTGGAAGCTGCTGCCAGGATTTGGCCTGATGCGCCGCGTATGGATGCCCGTAATCGCCTGTGCGGTCATGTGGGGTAGCCTCGAACTCGTACGATGGAACCATCTCGCAGTCCAAGTAGTGTCGGGTGCGATCGCGTACGCCGTGGCCTTGCTCGCCATCATCTTGGTAGCGGGCGGCGGGCCAGGGCAACTCAAGGGACGCTACCTGCAGCTGTGGTCCCGCGGATGATACGCTCGAAGACGATTCGGAGCCCGCGCGGTGACACGCTATGTATTGTTCCTGACCGACGGTGCCAAGGTTAGCGGGGACCAGATGTGCGGAATCTGCGGTTTCTATCAATATGGCGCCACAGGGCCCGGTGATGAGACGGTGCTCAGGAGGATGATGGGGGCTATCCGTCACCGCGGTCCGGATGACGAGGGTGCCTTCCTCAGCGGGCCCGCAGCACTGGGCAATCGCCGCCTATCCATCATAGATCTGGCGACCGGAAGGCAACCGATCTCGAATGAGACGGGCAGCGTGACAGTGGTGTTCAATGGAGAGATCTACAACTATCGAGACCTTAGGTCAGAACTACAGAGCAAGGGGCATACCTTCAGAACGTCCGGTGACACCGAGGTTTTGGTTCATCTTTACGAAGAGTATGGCGTAGAGTGCGTCCACCACCTCCGAGGCATGTTCGGATTCGCGTTGTGGGACCACGAGAGACAGCGACTGTTGCTGGTCCGTGACCGGCTTGGCATCAAGCCGCTCTACTACGCTGACCGGCCTGAGGCATTTGTGTTCGCGTCCGAGATCAAATCGATCTTGCAGTTCCCTGGAATCGAGGTTGTTCCCAACCTCCCTGCGCTTAGCGACTTTCTGACTCTGAAATACGTTCCCGCCCCCCAAACGATGTTTGCGGGAATAAAGGCAGTGCCTCCCGGTCACTTGGCGCTCTGTGATTCCAATGGTATCACACTGCGTCGGTATTGGGATCTGTCGTTCAAAGTCCGTGAGCCTGGTGTCTCCGAGGGAGAATACGCTGAGCGTCTGGAGACACTACTGAAAGAATCCGTTCGGCTCAGGCTGATGAGCGATGTGCCGTTCGGAGCATTTCTGAGTGGTGGCGTAGATTCGAGCACGATCGTCGCCTTGATGAGCGAAATGCTCGACAACCCCGTAAGGACGTTCGCAGTTGGGTTTGATGGGGAGGACGCGCAGTATAGCGAATTACCTTACGCCCGGCTCGTGGCGGAACAGTACGAGACGGAGCATTACGACGTGTTCGTGCGATCCGAGCATCTCACCGACACAGCAGAGAGGCTGATATGGCACCTCGATCAGCCAGTTGCCGATCCGGCCGTCCTCGGAAACTACATGGTTGCGGCATTGGCAGCCCAGCATGTCAAGATGGTGCTGACCGGCGAGGGTGGAGACGAACTCTTTGCAGGATACGCGCGGTATCCCGGCGAGCGACTGGCACCGATCTTTGGCCTGTTGCCAGCCGCTGCAAGGTCCGCCGTGCGGTCGCTGGTTGGCCGGCTTCCAGGACAGCGCCGTCTTAAGCTTGCCATCAACGCCCTGTGCGAGGATGACGAGATAAGCCGGTTTGTAAACTGGTTTCCACTCTTCAATCCGCGAATGAAGACAGCCTTGCTTTCCGATGCATTCAAGGCCGAGGTCAGTGACATCTCCGCGCGGTCCGTGTTTGCCAATGCTCTGACCAATACGGATGCCGTGGGTTCCCTAAGTCGGATGTTGTACGTCGATACTAAGTTATGGCTCCCCGACGATCTGCTTGCGCGCGGCGACAAAATGAGTATGGCCGTTTCCGTCGAGGCCCGCGTCCCATTGCTCGATCACGAGTTGGTCAACTTCGCGGCTTCGTTGCCACCTGACATGAAGCTTCGGGGATTGACGCGGAAGTATCTCCTGAAAAAGGTGAGTAGCCGCTGGCTGCCGCCCAGCATCATTGGGCGAAAGAAGGAGGGATTCCCCATGCCCTTTGCCAAATGGTTTCGGGGAGCCGCGCGACCGTTCGTCCGTGATTTGTTGTCGCCCGATACAATCCGTCGGCGGGGATTGTTCCAGCCGATATACGTTGAACGGTTGATCAAGGAGCACGAGTCGGGTACTGCGGATCACATGGCGTTGTTGTGGGGACTGCTGAGCGTGGAGTTATGGTATCGATGCTTCGTCGACCGCCGACCGCAGGTGGAAGTAACGGTACCGGCCGGCACCAGCGGTGAGACCCGGAAGTGGCCACCAACGTGAACACGGCAGAGGGTCGTGCCTGTAGTCGCGTTTGCAGTGGTCACGGAGTTCGACCGTACGGATTGCCGCAGGCGCCGGAGACGATGGGGCGCGGGTGGCACAGTCCCGGACCCAACCACGAGGTAAGATCAAGTCGCACACACCACCGTGTGGAAGACCGATAGCAATGCGTTTTGGCGCCGAACATTTGTCTAGCACGATTCGGAGTGTAATGTGAGAGTTGGAATATATGGTCTCGGATATGTCGGGTGCGTCTCGGCAGCCTGCCTCGGTCGGGACGGGCATGACGTTTTCGGCATCGATGTTAATAAGGAAAAGGTCGCTGCATTCCGTGCCGGAAAGTCCCCAGTGATCGAGCCCACGGTAGAGGAGCTGCTACAGGAGACTCTCTCCGCAGGTCGCTTGCACGTGACCACTGACCCATCTGAGGTTGTTGGCGTGACGGATGTGAGTCTCGTATGCGTGGGAACGCCAAGCCGTCAAAACGGAAGCCTCGACCTCCAGTACATAGAGGCGGTTTGCTCAGAGATCGGCAGGGCCCTCGGAACGGCACCTGCGTACCATGTTGTGGCGATCAGAAGTACGGTCCTTCCCGGTACCGTGGAAAGTAAGGTCATCCCGATTCTGGAGCAGACCTCTGGTTGCCCGGCGGGGGAGGGCTTCGGCGTTTGCATGAATCCGGAATTCCTGCGTGAGGGACGAGGCGTTCGGGACTACTACGAGCCGCCGCAAATTGTCATCGGTGAATTGGATGTGCGAAGCGGAGAGGCGGTGGAGCAGTTGTACCGAGAGGTGGACGCCTCTGTCGTTCGCACGTCCATCCGCACGGCAGAGATGGTCAAGTATGCCTGCAACGCTTTCCACGCGGTGAAGATCGTGTTCGCCAACGAGATGGGTAACTTGTGCAAGGCCCAGGATGTGGATGGACAGGAGATGATGGACATATTCTGTCGCGACGACAAACTGAACATTTCGCGAACGTACCTCAGGCCAGGGTACGCGTTCGGAGGTTCCTGCCTGCCCAAGGACCTGCGGGCCTTGCTCTACCGAGCCAAAGAATGTGACACGGAAGCTCCGCTGCTGGACGCCACGCTGCGAAGCAACAACGGTCAGATCCAGCGCGCGATTCAGATGGTGGAGAGTACCGGGCGTCGCAAGATTGGTGTCGTTGGGTTGAGCTTCAAGGCTGGTACGGACGACGTACGGGAGAGTCCGATGGTTGCCCTGATCGAAACCCTGGTTGGCAGAGGCTACGAGGTAGGTGTGTACGATCCCAATGTCGACCCGGCATTACTGATCGGGGCGAACCGCACGTTTTTGGAGCGCGAGTTGCCGCATATCGCTTCCCTCATGCATCAAGATGTCGGCGCCCTTGTAAGCAGCCACGAAGTAATCGTCATCGGACACGACGATAATGATCTCGAACACGTGCTTACTCTGACCGATTCGAATCACGTCGTCATTGATCTAGTTGGAATTGGACGCAGCGGCAATCGCGGGAATGGTGGCTACCACGGCATTGGCTGGTAAGCCCATCCGAGGTCGAGTCCGTACGCCAGTACAACGGCCTAAGACGAACTCAAGATGTAATGAGTTACGGCAACTGATGGTACCGCACTCTTCGGGTCACGAGGATACAGGATGACCAGTGCACCAGAGCGAGTACTGATGCTGTTGGAGAATTTCACGTATCCACAGGATCAACGGGTGCGGCGGGAGGCCCTCGCGCTACTCGAGGCCGGGTATGAGGTCTCTGTCATCTGCCCTGGTACACGGAGCCAACCGCGCCACGAGGTCATCTCTGGTGTCCGGGTGTTCAGGTATCCTGCACCTGCTGGCGGTAACGGGCTGCTCGGCTATGCGTGGGAGTACGGGTACTCCCTGCTGATGACCTTTCTGCTCTCGCTCCGTGTGGCGTTTGGACGTGGCTTCGATGTCATTCACCTGCACAACCCTCCCGATTTTCCGATCATGATTGGAATGCTGTACAAGGTGTTCGGAAAAAAGATCGTTTTCGACCAGCACGACCTAGCGCCGGATCTGTACTACGCGCGGTTCGACAACAAGGGGAATCGACTCGTACACCGCGTACTGCTTGCCTTCGAGCGACTTTCCTGTCGGCTGGCCGATCTCGTCATCGCGACGAATGAGTCATATAAGCGCGTTGAAATGGAACGGTGTGGCGTTACAGAGGAGCGTATCGCGATCGTGCGGAACGGTCCGGACCTTACCTGGGTAGGAGATATAGAACCTGATCCTGAGGTTCAAGCCCGAGCTGAGTACATCTTGGGTTACCTGGGCGACATCGGATTTCACGATGGTGTGGATTACTTGATGCGGGCACTTCGTCATCTCGTAACTGATTTTGGGCGTAAGAACTTCTGCTGCGTTGTTATCGGCAAGGGAGACGCCCGGGCGTCTGCTCAGGCGATCGCCGAAGAGCTGGATCTTGGCGAGTACGTATGGTTCACGGGATATCTGCCCAGTGTGGATGACGTTATGCGATACCTCTCGGCTGCTCACATCTGCGTGGACCCCGATCCGTCAAATCCGTTTACCGACCGCTCCACTATGAACAAGATGATGGAGTACATGGCGTTGGCCCGACCCGTCGTAGCATTTGATTTGCCGGAACACCGCGTGAGCGCCGACCGTGCTGCGGTATACGCCCGTGCCAATGACGAGCTCGATTTCGCCCGGAGGATAGCGGAGCTTATGGATGACCCGCAGCGGAGGCAGGAAATGGGAAGTTTTGGCAGAGAGCGGATCGCGTCGAAGCTGGCGTGGCCGTATCAAAAGGACAATCTGATCGCGGGCTACTCGCGGCTGACCCAATGACGAACTCGAGATGAAATACGCCTTACCTGTTGTGTTTTTGATCTTGGCCGTGGCAGTGGTCGTGAATTGTTGGGCGGGATCCTCAACTTCATCGCTCGATCGTCGCCGCGCAGACCAGGAATCGATAGTCGTTTGGAGCGCTGGTATGGAAACCGGTGACCTGTCGGAGTGGGATAGCCCAGAACGTCCCAATGAGGGAGGTGGTGAGTTCAACTCCGACGGTGGCGACGCGATCGCGACGAATGAAGTGGCCCGAACAGGTGCCTGGTCGGCCAAGTTGATTCTGTCCGAAGGGAGCGGCGGTACGCGTCTCTTTCGCTGGAGCGAACCGAGGGCTCACGAGGAGGCTTATTACTCAGCGTGGTTCTTCTTCCCGACCCTCTACAGGCCGAATGTGTGGTGGAACATCTTCCAATTCAAATCGGCGACGTCCAGTAGAAACGACCCCTTTTGGTCGCTGATCGTTGGAAATAGGCCGGACGGATCGATGTATCTGTACCTCAGGGACTCGAGGCATGAGCGGTCTTTTACGCAGGACGTCGCAGATCTGCCTGTGGGGACGTGGGTGCAAATCACTTGCTTCCTGCGTCAATCGGCCCACGACACAGGTGAACTGAAGTGTTGGCAAGACGGGGCCCTGCTGTGGCATCTATCAGGGATTTCAACGAAGTATCCAGACGGCGACAATGCATGGTCGGTCAACAACTACTCGTCCGGTGCATCTCCTGTGCCCACCGTCATCTACATAGATGATGCATCGATCAGCCTTCAGCCGGTATCTCCCTGACAGGCGTGACGATGCGACTATGTCCGGAATGGCGGGGGCGCACCAGTATTGAAATCAACGTGGATTGATCCGAGTCTTGCCAGCTGGCGCGATGGTCATGACCGGGCTCAATGGTGGACGTTCGTAACCGCAGGCGGGATCGGCGCGCGGGTTGTGTGGTCCGGGGGGAGGGGCTGAACAGGCTGCCAAGCGGCGCGTTGCGTCCTTTCGCACCCGAGATGGGGCAGGAGACAATGACGACGGATGCCGTCCCCGAGGAATGATCAAAAACAAGGTGCTAGGCGTTGGGTGAGTCTTGTCATGAACACAAGAACCCAAAGAGTGAAGAATCTGTTTCACGACCCCGATTGGTATCTAAAGAAGAACTTTGATATATCGATCAGGTCTCTGGTCGTCCACGAACTGCTTGGTGACGTCGCACATTCGAGAATTCTAGACGTGGGTTGCGGGGATGGGACCATCTCCCTCCAGCTTTTGTCGATGACAAACAGCATCACGTTGGTAGACTTGTCCGAAAAGATGTTGGAAGCCGCTAAGAAGAACACTCCTCCAAAATTCGCAGGCAATGTAGAGTACATTAATGCTGATCTGCACAGCTTTGGAAGCAGCGACAAGTTCGATGTCGTGCTGTGCATCGGTGTGCTGGCCCATGTTGTGTCGGTTGAAGAGACGGTAGCAAAAGTCTCTGAACTCCTACGCCCCGGTGGTCGGTGCCTCTTTCAGGTTACCGACAACGACAAGATAGTTGGAAAGCTAATGAATGCCTATTACAGCGTTCATGACACTTTCCAACGCCACAGTCGCTACTCATTGAACAAACTTGGACTATCACAAGTTGTATCCCTGGCTCGTCGATATCAGCTCACTCTGCTCGGCAAGCGACAGTATTTGTCACCGTTCTTAGGTATGGGAAGACTGCCAAATGAATGGCTGTTCAAGTACGAGCTCTTTACTCTGACTCATGATTGGATTTCAAGACTAGGCTCAGAGACGATCAGCCTTTACCGCAAGAACTCCGGCGACGTATGGCAGTAGGTCGCTGCCGGATGTGGTTCGCTTGCACGCGGGGCAAATAGGTCGTGTGCGATTCCGCGGTCATTATGAGTTCAGTGCGCGACCGACGGTCGGGATGTATGGGTTTGCCAGACCTAAATGTGCGTCGCGCGAGATTGAAGCACTGATTCGTATAGGCCGCATATGCGGCGCGCGATACTGTCCAGGCCGAGACCCATGCGGATTAGTGCCTGACGGCCATGCACCGCGGGTCTCTGCAACAATAGACCGGCGAGCGCGGCGCCAATCTCATCGGCGTCCCGTGGCCGCACGTCGTAGCCCGAAACGCCCTCCACCAGTTCGGGAACGTCACCCACTGGAACGGAAACAAGAGGGAGGTTACACGCCATGGCTTCTTTCACCACGTTCGGTGACCCCTCGATGAACGATGTCATCAGCATGGCATCACATGCGTTCATGTAGAGCGGTACGTGACGGGGCGAAACGTCCCACAGCACCACTAGTTCGATTGCCTCTTTGAGCTGGTGTTGGGCAGATTTGACAGCAGCATCGGCCAGCGGGTAACACTTCCGCGCAGCCGCTGGATTTCCTGGAAACAGAACATGCCGTTTGTTGGCGGGCCATCCCAACTGCAGGTGGGCTTCCTGCTTGTCCATCGGAGCGAATGTCTCTAGATCAACGCCGTTGGGAATGACGTGCGCTGTAAGCGGTGCCAGGACCCGCGCCATCTCGGCGGATTTCACGATCACGGCGTCCACCATACTAGCCAATCGCTTATTCGTCAGAACAGCGAGCTGGCTAAGTGGGAGCAGCCGACCCTGTACGTTGGGTGTTCCCAGTAGATCATCGCCCATGAATGAGACTACTACCGGTTTGCTCCGACACGTCCTGGCCAGCCAACCACAGTATCCATAATGAGCATGTATCAGATCGACGTCTTTCACAGCGCGCCGCAGTCGAGGCATTGTTTGCAGGTACTTGACCTTGGGCAGACCCGACACCTCCATGTTCGTAATCTGCACACCGGCCGACCGAAGGGACTCGATCTGCCGGGCTAACGGGGCCATCGTCAACATGTGGTTCGACGCCGGTAGACCGGGCGAGAGTACGAGAACGCGGATCACGTTGGTAGGTCAGGCGGTGGAGCCATCATGCTCTATTCGTGATGCTGCTTGCGACCTCTGCATGCCCACGTGGAGCAGATGATACATGATCATTGCCAGGTAGCGTGGATACGACCGTCGGTCACTGAGAATCCGGTAATCACCGGTAGAGTACAGGAAGCTCCCATCGGGTCGCTGTCTTCCCAGCACGTACTCGAAGACACGATTGGCATGTTGATCGTAGCCCGAAAACCCCAGATGTTCCGCGTGGGCAAAGGCGGCGGCAACCACTCCAGCGTGGTATGTCACGTGCCTGTAGTTCACACCGCACTCGTAGCTGACGGCGCCCGCGCGACCCACCCCCTCTGCTATGAACTTGAGAAGCTTCGCGATGACCGGTTGAACCACTGGATCGCCGGTAAGTTCATGGTATCGCATGATACCTAGACACATGAAGGCGTTGTATTGACAACACTGAAAATGCGGTCGAGGATGCTGTGCGGAGGCCGTCGTCGCCGCCAGATAGGGGAATTCGCCGGAAGGCTTCTGCGTGCGTCTGAGAAACGTGGCCAATCCCGCACAGGGCTGGAGGTAGCGCTGGTCGCCGGTAACGGATGCCAGCGTGGAAAAGAAACGCAGGGCTTCAGCTGAGTTGTTTGGTGTCGGCGGGGCTCCCGCTCGATGCGCGAAGTAGTTGATGGCCAGTTCGTCGCCAAACCGCTGGAATCCGATGGTGTTGACCAAGTACGAGTGCCAGCGCAGTGCTGCCTCGAGCAATCGGTCATCCCTCGCACGACGACACGTCTCCAGGAGAGCGATTGACGCCCAGATGCCCTCGACGGTCGCCACGCGGCCCTTCCACTCGCGGTTAGGGTACATCCATGCTCCGTCGGAGCATTGGCTTGCGACAATGCTGTGGCAAGAATCTAGGGCTAGCTGGCGGTACGCCGATTCGCCGGTGCGCTCGAACAGCTCCCAGTTACCGAGCACCCAATAACCCTGACCCTGGAGATAGTAGAGATCGTCTTTCCAGGGCAGTCCGTGTAGATAGCTCTTGATAAAGCGGCCAATGCGATAGTTGAGCCGGATCCCCGGATCGGGGCCGAATAGACCGTTGTCATGCCAATGCACGTTTACGAGGTACTCATGCAGCCTGATGGCTGCTGGCAGACAGGATTCCATCTCATACATCCTTGCGTACCCCGCGAGTGATCGGCGGTGCCGGAACGTACTTACCACGGCCGTGTCCACTCGTGTTTCTGGCATCCTCGATTGCCCTGCGATATACATCTGCCGTCTGCCGCGCCACGACCTCTGGGGCGCATTCAGCGTCCAGTTTTTGCCGGCCTGCAATTCCCATACGGCGACGGAGTTTGTCGTCGCGCAGCAGAGCAATGATAGCGTCAGCCAACGCCTCATCGTCGCGTGGTGGCACCAGCAAGCCGGTCTGCCCGTGGTCTACTATGTCTGGCAAGCCACCTGTTCTGGTGGCCACAACGGGTTTGGAATACGTGTACGCGACGGGAACTACACCGCTCTGGGTAGCTTCGACATACGGCAAGACGACAACGCTCGCCCGCTGGAACATGAGCGCCCGCTCGTCGTGGGAGATCCAACGGTTTTCCACGACAAACTTGGACGAGTCGACCATCATTCGCTCATACGTAGAGAAGTCCTCGCCAGTTCCTGCGATCAAAATCTTGGCGTCTGGAATGGCATCGGTGATACGGGGCTGTGCCCGAATGAGATAATCGAGTCCCTTGTATCGCCAAATCCGGCCGAAGAACAAGATCAGGTTCCTTTCCTCGTCAGCGCGCTCTTCCTCGGGCCGGTCACCGATAGCTATGTGAGGAATCACATGGATCTTGTCGCGTGGGATGGTGACCACTTGCGCTATCGCATGTTTCAAATCTTGGCCGTGAACGATGATACGGTCGGCCTTGCGGTATCCAAAGTCCATTACGCGTTGGGGCGTGTTCTGCTGTCCCCGGTCGCCTAGGTGATGCCGGGGATCGTGCACGGTCACCACGAGGGCATAGCGCTTCAACAGGGGCAGGGCCATGTTGAACCAGAGGTGACCGGATTGTAAGTGGATGACATCCGGCCTGAAATCCCGAATTTGACGCAGGATCCATCTCATCCGTAATAGTTGTCGCACCGGATGGCGGAGACGGGGTTTGTCAAATGGCCGGAAATCCACCTGCGAATCGACGAATGCAAAATGGGGATCGGATAACTGCCTTGGCAGGATCAGTAGCACCTAACCGCAGTGCTTCAAGGCATTGGCGTGGCGGATGCTGTACTCGCCAAAGTCATAGGATACAAAGGCTATTCTCATCGAACCTGCCAAATCCTGGCGCCGCCACTCGGAGCCCGTTTTGCCATGTAATTTCGGCTCAAATCCGCTCCATTCGCTGGAATCACCACGGGCACCGGGGGCTGTTGGGATCTCTGACAGCTTTACGGCGACGCGGCACCGGCTCGGGATCGTGCCCCCGACTACGATCCTTCTGCGCCGAACTGTGATGCAAGAAGCCCGCCCGCCGGTTCCCATGTGCGGACCGCAAGGTTGGGATGATGCCAGTAAGCGACGGTGCGTAGCGTCAAGTGAGCTGCCAGATCGTCTACCAGCCACTGTACCCCCGGCCGCCCATTCGGCCCGGTCGCTGTTCGAGCAGCCGCAGAGGAAGAATGAGAGTAGAACGCCGAGGCTCGTGAAGCTTACGGGTGCGAGTTTGGCGGTCATTGGCTTCATCTGGGAAGCGGCGGGCGATGCTCGATCGGACGAGCATCGCCCCGATTGAGTCTATCAGCTGCGGCGACGCTCCGGCGCTGGCGGTAGTGCATCAACGAGTTCCGCCATCTTCTGGCGCATCGCGTCGTCCGGTAGACGACCGATCCCGCCGCCGATGTTGTCCAGCATGTGTTTGGCCTGACTGGTCGCCGGAGTCACGACGGTTACGGCCGGATGACTGATCACGTATTTGATGAAGAACTGTGCCCAGGTCGTAGCGTCGAACTCGCTCGCCCAATCCGGCAGCTCCTTGCCCTCGACGCGCTGCCACAGCCGGGTGCGACCGAACGGCACGTAGACTAGCACGCCGATCTTTCGCTCCGCCGCCAACGGCAGGATGGTCTCTTCTACGTCGCGGTTGTCTACAGCGTAGTCCAGTCCAATGAAATCGAGCGGCTCGTTGTTCATGATTTCCTGAAGGCGCTCGTACTGCCTGTTGCTGGTCGTGGTGACGCCGATATAGCGAATGCCACCCTCCTGTTTCAGCTCCTTCAGAATTCCCAGCTGGGTCGGGACATCGGCGAGGTTGTGTACCTGAATGAGATCGATCGTTGGTACCTGGAACTTTTGGAACGAAGCATGGATCTTCGCTATGTTACCCGCCACCTGTTCGGACGCGCCGTAGCTGGGCGCTGTATCGAATACGGTTGCCCCGCCTTCGACCATCGTCTTTATCACTTCTTTGAGGGCGGCCACATCGTCGCTCCGGGCGACGCGGGAGAATGTGGCTGAACTGCCCAAGCCGACCGCCGGGAGCATCTCGCCGGTCGACGGGACCGCGCGCTGGATGAGCTGGCCTTCCTGCAGCGCCTGCAACAAGCGCGGGTGAAGTACGAGCGCGCCCCCCGCACCCAGGGTGATACCAATCCATTCTCGGCGACTGAGCATGGTGTTCCTCCTGAAAGTTCGGTCTATCGAGTAGTCTCTGAGATCTATAATGACCTACGAACGAGTGGGGTCAAGCGTTGGGGGCGGAAACGGCCTCGGCGCCCTCAACCGCATCCCTCTGCCATCTCCAAGACCTTCTG
>JBDGZZ010000099.1:0-13087 GCA_039588335.1 Gemmatimonadota bacterium
AGATCAGCAAGGTGGTGATTTCTTGCGTTATAGGCCGATCACTTTCGTGGCCGCCATGGCCGTCCTTGGCTCGCTGCCGGTGATCTCCGAGTTTCGTTGGCAAGAAGGGCAACTGGAGATCGAACTGCTGGATAACCTGGGCGATGGAATCGGATCGCTCTGGGTCGAGCGAGACGTCGGGCAGCCGCACACTAGCTACAGAGTCGTACTGGACGAGGGCGAACCCGTACTGGTGGCAGAAAGCCGGGGCACCGCGTCGGCTCTGTGGAGGGATGTGCGCGCATCGCGAATGTTCGACGGCTCGATAATGTGGCAATGGAAGGTGCTGCAGAGCCTAGCCGGAATTTCCCGGGAGCATGAGAGAGGCGGAGACGACTACGCGGCCCGCGTGTTCGTGATCTTCGGCGCAGGTGCCAACAATCTCGGGGACAGCAGGGCCCTGTGCTATGTCTGGGCGGGTAATGCACCGGTAGAGAGCGCTTACCGTAGTCCCTACACGGACAACGTGGTGACGATCGTGTTGCAGAGCGGCAACGCGCGCAGCGGTGAGTGGGTGACTGAAAAGCGAGATTTCGTTGCAGACTACCGCACGGCGTTCGATGAACCTCCCGATGTACTGGCAGCCGTCGCGCTGATGGTAGATACCGACAACACGAAATCAGAGGCAACCACGTTCTTCAAGAATCTCAAGCTGGTCATCAATGACGGGGCGGGTCGCAGATGAGGTGAGTTGTGGTGGCGAACGCGCGAACTTCGCCGTGAAACTGCAGCTGCGCGAAGGTCGTAGTTGTAAGCGTGGAGCAGCACAAACTCCTAACCGGACCTTCGCGGCTAACGGCTCCTTCGATTAGCTTCGAGAAACCCCGACCGGTAACGAAAAAGCGGTCGTGGATGGGCCGCATCTTCCTCCTCCTGTTCGGTGTCGTCGCCGTCGTAGTTCTTCCTTTTGTACTGCTCATTAGAGTCGCGGTCCATCTGTATGCGGTACGCGATGTACCGACATGGATGGCGTTTGGTGGTGGGGCGCTGGCAACCGTCCTGGTGCTCACGCTGTATGCGGCGTGGATCTCGAAGAAGCTCACCGGTGCTGCCAAGGTGAAGGTCCTGATGACGCGCGTGGCTTTACCGTTGGTGTTGGCCTACTGCGCATACGGTCTTTTGTACCTGTCAAGCGTCAATGCCAAAGGTGAGGAGGTTCGCTCGTATTACACGTCGCTACACCCGATTCTGAGAATCGCGGTGAGTACGGTCATTCTCGTTGACCGTGACATCGTCCTGACCGACTTGAGACGAGAGCCCGACGACTACAGGGCAATGGGATTGCCGGCACAACGCGAATCGATGCACTATAGCCAGGACGACGGATTCGTCCACGCGCTCGACCTTCGCACTCTTGACCGGAGCTGGTGGCGGAACTGGGCAGTTGAGGGGTATTTCCGGGCTATGGGGTTCCAGACTCTGCGCCACGTGGGGACTGAAGACCACCTACACGTAACGCTGCCGCCGCACTAAGACACTATTCCATTGCCCCCACACCCGTCGTGCAGTTGGCGCGGGCGCCGGCCTAACGGGTGAAAGTCTGTGTCAGTGCCAACTGATACTTATACCGCCCTGGAACATATTGAGATTGAGCTCGCTGATGATTCCAATCTTGTTCCGAGTTCCCTTCTGGTCGGGAGCCCACGCGAAGTTGATAAACGGGGCCATCCATAACTGCCCAGTTACCCTAAGATTGTACCCCGCGCCCAACTGTATGGAGAACCCGGTGGCGCTCAACTGGTCAGCGCCGGAGACTTCCGCATAGCGACCGATGCCAAACGCACCTTTTAGAAAGAGCGGGCGTTCAACCGACAGGTAGTAGAGCAGAAACGCAGTCGCAGCCGCATACTCCCGGGTGGTGTCGGGTTCAGACATTCTCCAGTAACTGACTTCCACGCCTGCGAGAGTCCTACGAGATGGAGTACCGCCTATTTGGACGTAACCCGATGGACCCAACTTGCGCTCCCCGCTACAGAAGGTGCAGTCGATGCGAGTCGAAGTGGCAGCCAAACCGAGGGCAAACCAGATTCCGCGTCGGTCATCGATGTGCTGCCCGGTTGCGGGTACCGCTATGCAGAGAGCGGTGGCCACAAAGAAGCAGGCGGACGCTATTCGCAGCATACATACCTCATCGTCAGCGATGTTCAGAGCCTTATGGGCATAGGAGCCCTCGAAAAGTAAGCGAACTGGGCCGAGGCTCAAGATAATTGGTAACTTGCCGTAGAGCACGATCCTAGCTTACCTTTGGCGGCGCGCCGGGCGTTGAAGACCGGCGGCCGCATCGATTTCGGATGTGGCGCGACTTCCGCACACGATCTCTAACCACACAGATGCCCCGGAGCGCCACGCAGTGAAGTCCTCCGTTAAAGTCGTTCCGCTCGAGCGTGTTCGCGCTCCCCTACTCGCAGTTGCCCTCGGCGAACTGAAGAGCCAGAAGGTTCCGAGTTCGCTGCTGAGTCTCGATGCCAGCCTTGGAGGTGAGCTTTCACGGGTGCTGGCAGCCGGGGATTTCTCCGGGAAGCCAGATGAAGTGGCCCTGCTATATCCCGGCAAGGGCGCCCAACGCGTCCTGTTGGTGGGCCTGGCCAAGAGTGAGGAGATCACCCGGGGGGCTGTGAGGAGGAGTGCCGCGATCGCCGCGCGCAAGGCGGTTTCCACAGGTGCCGGCGCGATGGCTTTCCACTTGGCGCCTGAGACTCACGGCGGCGTGACGCCAGCGGACATAGGGCAGGTGGTAGTGGAGGGGGTAGGTCAGGGTGCGTGGCAGTTCGATGAGTTCAAGTCGGTGGCCGACGACAAGCCGCATCCGACAGAACTCGAGATAATCGTTAGCCGCGAGCAGCGCTCCCAAGTAGAGAAGGGTAGGAAGATCGGGGCCGCCATAGCGGGAGGCCAGAAGCTCACGCGCAACCTCCAGGCCCTGCCGGGCAACGTGTGCACGCCGAGTTACTTGGCTGCCATCGCGCGTGACTTGGGCAAGGCCTACGGATTCAAAACGACCGTGCTGGGCCGTTCGCATCTGGAAAAGGCGCAGATGGGCGCCTTGCTGGCCGTTGCGCAGGGATCGCAGCAGGACCCGAAGTTCATCACGCTGGAGTACAAAGGGGCTGGTAGAGGCGCTCCAATCTGCTTCGTGGGCAAAGGAGTGACGTTCGATTCGGGTGGGATCTCGCTCAAGCCGCCATTGAACATGGAGGAGATGAAGTACGACATGTCCGGGGCGGCTGCCGTATTGGGCCTGTTCGAGGTCCTGGGCCAGCTGAAGCCGCGTGTAAAAGTGGTCGGGTTGATTCCTGCAACCGAAAACCTGCCGTCCGGGGTCGCCATCAAACCAGGAGACATAATCAAGAGCCACCTCGGCAAGACTATCGAGGTCGTGAACACCGACGCCGAGGGTAGGCTGATTCTGAGCGACGCGCTCTCCTACGCGCGCCGTTACAAGCCCGCGTGCGTAATCGACGCGGCCACACTCACTGGTGCCATCGTCGTGGGGTTGGGAGCCCATGCTACGGGCCTGATGGGTAATGATGACGCACTGCTGGATGAGGTGCGTTGGGCGGGCGACGTTTCGGGCGAGCGCTGCTGGCCGCTGCCTCTATGGCACGAGTACCGCGATCAGATCAAGTCGGACTTTGCCGATGTCAAGAACACCGGTGGACGTCCGGCTGGATCGATAACTGCTGGTTGGTTCCTCCGGGAGTTCGTCGATGGATTCCCGTGGGCTCATTTGGACATAGCAGGCACGGCGTATACGGAATCCGACCGACCCGACATGCGGAAGGGCCCCACTGGAGTAGGTGTACGGCTCTTCACTGAGTTCGTGCTCGGGCGAGCCGGCGGGTGACGCCCCGAGCGTTCTCACTCGGGCTTCTAGCTCCGCTCATAGTAATTCCTACCGCGGTAGCCCCGGCCGCCGCCCAGGACACGACAGTAGTAATTCAGGACACAGTTGCCGTGAGTCCCGACTCGGCGCAGTCGGATACGGTCCCGGTTCCAACGACAATCATCCTGCCGGTTGAAGAGCCGGCCATTCCCTCGGGTCCTCTGCCACCCGGTACCCGTTACAGCTTCACTCAAGACTCGATCCAGTGGGCCAGCTCCCTTACTGTGGCCGACCTGATGAAGGCGATCCCAGGCGTCTTCGTCGTCCGGGCGGGTTACATCGGCCAGCCGGAGTTCGTTTCCTACGCCGGCAGGGCCGGCGCGTCCATCGAACTCTATTGGGATGGCATGCCGATGCCGACCGTAGGGCCGGACTCGCTGTTTCACGACCTGGCCCGTGTGAACCTGACCTATCTAGACCGGGTCGATGTCCAGGTGCTTCCCTCGACGCTACGCATCTACCTGGTCTCACGGAGCTACGACAGGCTCACTCCGTTCACCTTCCTGCGTGTGATGAGAGGGGACTTCAACACCGCCGCCTACGCCGGAGTCTTCCAAAAGCGATGGCCGAGCGGAATCGGTTTGAATCTGGCGGCCGACGTGGTCAACAGTGACGGGGCTAGCGGGTCGGGCCGCGGCGACCAGACCTTCGATCTCTGGGGACGGCTCGAGTGGCACCCCACGAGGCGGACGGGTGCTAGCTATCAAGTCCGGCGGCAACGGCACGACCGCGACGCGGTGGGGCCCGGGCCCGAAGTGATCGAACGCTTCGGGACCCGAACCGATTTCTTGTTCTCCTTCTTTGCCGGCACGCGGGACGACGGCCTCGGTCTTCGGGCAGACGGACTGATCGGGTCGACCTCATGGTCCAGTGATTCGATAACGCCAGACGTACCGGACCAGACAGTGCGCCAAGCCCGTCTCAGGCTGCGGTATCGGAGGCCTTCCTGGACGACCGAGATCGTTGGCCGTATCGGAGACGCCCGGGTCACCTCCGAACTGCTGGGAAGAATAGGCTGGGTGCCTCTGCGTGGAGTGGTTCTGTCGGCCGACGGGCGGTGGCAGCACCACCCGGGAGACAGGACCTCTTTGAGCGCCTACGGTACTCTGGGGCTGTTTCGGGGACCTTTTTCGTTGATGGGGGCGGTCGAGTTCGCGGACGCGGTGCGTACACCCGCGTTGAACGCTGACTCCGCGGTCCGGACGCTCGACCCGATGGTAAAAGCCGGATTCTCCACCCTTCCGTTTACCGCGAATGTCGCGCTCGTCAAGCGAGAGGCGTTCCTACCTCCGGCGTATCCTGATCTTCCTGTGATTCCCGGGTTCGACAGCACCGCAGAGGCCACGTACATAGTCGCCGATGTGAGGTTGAGGACCTCGCGCGCGCTAACGTTGGATGCCTGGTACTCGACACCCGTCAGGGGAGGGAGGCCTGAATCGGCCCCCGGGGCGCCCATCGAGGCCGCGGATTTGCAGCCGCCCCATCACGCCCGTGTGCAGCTGACGTTCAGATCCAAGTTCTGGCGCACTTTCAGGAGTGGCGCTTTCGATTTCAAGGTTCAGGTGGCGGTGGAGTCTTGGAGTGGTGGCAAGGCCGGACTCGACGACTCGGGTGTGGCCATCGAGCTCAAAGGAGCGACTTTCTACGAGGCGTTTATTCAAGTCCAGCTCGGCAGCTTCCAGCTCTTCTGGGATTTCCGCAACGCCTACAACTCTCCCGACCCCTACGTTCCGGGTCTGACCTACCCTAAGAGCGTGCAGTCGTTCGGCGTGAAGTGGCGGTTTTTGAACTAGCTGAACCAGCCGCGCTAATTGATGGGTACAAAGCTGACCGTCCGCTAACTACCTTTCCAAGCTTTCCATGACCACGAATGTCGGGGGCTGCCGGTGCTGAGATCGATGACGGGCTACGGTGTGGCGGATGGCCCGCTGTCCAGCGGGCGGATACAAATAGAGATCCGTAGCGTGAATCATCGGCACTTCGCTGCCAACCTCAAGCTGTGTGCGCCACTACAGCCACTGGAGCTGGATCTACGCAACCGCATGAGGGAGCGAATTGCACGCGGGCACGTCACGCTGACTGCGCGTTGGGTAGAGGTCCCGGAACGGCCCGCATCGGCTCGGGTGAACCTGGAACGGGCCCAAGAAGTCGTCGAGGCGTTGTCGGAACTGAAGCAGAGCCTCGACCTGCCGGGGGAGATCGATCTCGGTTTCGTGGCACGGCAGCCGGAGGTGTTCCAAACGCAGGGCTTTGAGGACACACAGGTCGAATCTGTGGGGGTGTTTCAGGTAGCGGATCGCGCAGTAGACGCGCTCTTGGCGATGAGGGAACGAGAGGGCGAGACGCTGACCGGAGAACTGCGAGGTCTGTTGGGCGAACTGGATCGCGGGCTGTCCACTGTGGAGGCAAGGGCTCCGCAGCGCCTCAACAGCGAGCGGGATCGGCTGCGTCGCACGGTCGCGGAACTGATGGACGGCCGGGCTCTGGATGAAGACCGATTGTGTCAGGAGATAGCGATTATTGCGGACAAGTTGGATGTAACGGAGGAGGTAGTCAGGCTTCGTACCCACATAGGTGCCAGTAGATCGACGATCGAGTCGGGCGAACCGGCGGGGAGGCAGTTGGCCTTCATTGGCCAGGAGATGCTGCGGGAGATCAATACCATCGGGTCCAAGGCGAACGATGCTGTTATTGCGCAGGCCGTCATCGCTATGAAGGGGACGGTGGAGAAGTTCAGAGAGCAGATTGAGAACGTAGAGTGACGCCGTTCATCCTGGTCCTCTCGTCCCCTTCGGGGGGAGGTAAGACGACGATAGCCAAGGCGCTCATAACAGCTCGTGAAGATTTGGGCTACAGCGTGTCTGCCACGACGCGACCGCCGCGTCCTGGTGAAGAGAACGGAGTCGACTACCACTATTTGTCGCGGGGGGAGTTCGCGAGGCGGCGAGATGCGGGAGAGTTTCTGGAATGGGCCGATTACGGTGGAGCGCTGTACGGGACCCTGGAGTCGGAAGTCGATCGCGTTTTGGCCGGCGGAAGGCACGTAATTCTCGACATCGAAGTCCGAGGCGCGAGACAGGTGCGTGAACGTCGCAACGATGTCGTGAGTATCTTTGTCATTCCTCCTTCGGCGACTGCGCTGCTGGAGCGCTTGGTGGGGCGGGACCAGTCACTCGACCAAAAGGGATTGCGCGACCGAATGGTGCATGCGATTGCAGAATTCGAAGATGCGCCGGACTACGATTACGTGGTAGTGAATGACGATAGGACGCAGGTAGTATCGGAGGTCGCGGCGATCGTCGATGCGGAGTCGCGGCGGTCACACCGGATTTCTACATTACACGATAACCTGAATGAACTGCGCCAAGACATGGAGAGCATACTCGAGGGAATGGCGCCGGAGTCGGGAGACTGAATGCAGATCATAACACCGAATGACGTAGCAGAACGGGCCGGTAACAAGTATCTGGGTGTACTGGTTGCTGCCAAGTTCGCCCGTTTCGTCAACGACTTCCCGCGAGACAAATCAGTCGATCTCGAGAAGAAGCTGACGACGTTGGCCTTGGAGTCACTCTCCTCGGGCGGTCTGACGTACCGTCTGGTTCGCCGGAGGCGCCAGGAAACGTGATCGTCGGCCGGCCCGTCCTGTTTGGTGTGTCGGGCGGAATCGCGAGTTACAAGGCATGCAGTATCGTCCGGCGACTTACCGATGCAGGTGCCGTGGTGGATGTGGTAATGACGGCGTCTGCTACCGAGTTTGTGCGGCCGGTAACATTTGAGGCGTTGAGCGGGCGCCCGGTCCTAACGTCGCTGTGGCAACGGGACCAGGCGCTCGCGCACATCCACCTGGGACGAGAGTCCGATCTCATCGTCATTGCTCCGGCAACCGCGAACCTGCTGGCTCGTGCTGCGCTCGGGATGGCGGATGACCTCCTCACGGCAATCCTGCTCGCGGCTGAGGTACCGGTTCTAGCCGCGCCGTCAATGAACGACGCCATGTATGCGCATCCTGCGACCGTCGCCAACATGGAGACACTACGTGGGCGAGGATGGTCTTTTGTCGGGCCGGATACTGGCCCACTGGCGGAGGGGCCGAGTGAACGGCCAGGTAGGATGGCCGAGCCGGAGGAAATCTTGACGTTCGTGGAACGCAAACTCCGGGCGGAAGGTAGCACGTTCAATGGCAAACGGGTGTTGGTGACGGCGGGGCCAACACGCGAATTGATCGATCCCGTAAGGGTCATTACGAACCCGTCGAGTGGCAGAATGGGCTTTGCGGTGGCCGCAGCCGCTTTTGCCAGAGGCGCAAACGTGACATTGGTGACTGGGCCCACGCAGCTCAAGCCGCCCCACGGGGTTGATGTAACCCAGGTAGAGACCACGAAGGAAATGCTGGAGGCTGTGGCGAACGCGCTATCGGAGAGCGACGTGATGGTGATGGCAGCGGCCCCGGCCGACTACCAGCCGTCCGAAGTCTCCGATGCGAAACTCCCTAGAACCAATGGATCGCTGACCCTGAATCTGGTTCCCACCGACGACGTGTTGGTAGAGACGCTGGAGGCTCGTCGCCCGGGTTGCGTAGTGGTGGGGTTTGCGTTGGAGAGCAACAACGGACTCGAACGCGCACGCTCGAAACTCGATCGCAAGAGGTTAGACCTGATCGTGCTCAACTCTGCGCGAGAGGAAGCGGCCGGCTTCGAGGTGGAGACGAACCGCACCACGTTCATCACCCAAGCGGCCACCCACGAGCTGCCACTGATGTCCAAGCGACAGGTCGCCGAGCACTTGCTGGACGAGGTGGAGGGAATGCTGTGAGTGATCCGCAGGACTTGCTGCGACGATACCTGGCCCAGCGCGAAGCAGCGGGCGAGGGACCGCTGTTTCTGGATTCACCGTGGGTTGTTGAGCAACGGGGTGAGCAACGAGAGGCAGCGAGAATGGACGAGGTGGACGGAGAGCGGGTGAGATCGGATGAGGTTGGACGAGGGCCGACGAGGCCGGATGAGGCAAAGAGGGCCGTAGCCCCGCCGAAGGACTCGGCCCGCGGCAAGGGCAAGACTTGGAGTGACGAACTACCGGAGATCCCCGGGGCAGGGATAGTGGTTCCGGCCCCGTCGAGCGATCTCTTCTCGACCGACGAACTGGGACAGCGTGATCTCAACGGGATCGCGGAGCTAGTGCGTGAGTGTGCTGTCTGCAGGCTATGTGAGAATCGTACGCAGGCAGTTCCCGGCGAGGGACCCCTAGAAGCCAAGCTGGTGGCCGTCGGCGAGGGTCCCGGTGCAAAGGAGGACGAAACAGGCAGGCCATTCGTGGGGCGCGCCGGCGAGTTGCTCACTGACATACTCAAGGCAATCGACTTGCCGCGGGAACGGGTATTCATTTGCAACATCGTCAAGTGCAGGCCACCGGGAAACCGCACGCCTGTGCAAGAAGAAATCGACAAGTGTGTGCCGTATCTGTACCGGCAGCTTGAAATAATTGGTCCCAAGGTCATACTAGCCATGGGGGGCACAGCAGCGCAGACTCTGTTGCACACCAAGCAGGCGTTAGGGGCACTGAGAAACAAGATCCACTCATTCCGCGGTGTGCCGTTGGTGGTCACATACCATCCCGCCGCACTGCTGAGAAATCCGAACTGGAAGAAGCCGACCTGGGATGACGTCCGTATCGCACGCCAACTCGTTGACCAGTAGCGACCCGTTGCTGGGCCGCCAGGCGCCGTGGAGTCCGGAAGCCGAGCAATCGGTTCTGGGTGCGATGTTGCTCGACTCGGACGCTGGATTGAGTGCCGTAGAAGCCCTGCTGGATACCGATTTCTACCGGGAGGGTCACAGACGGATCTTCCGAGCCATGTCGAAGCTGCTCGAGCACGGCGGTGTAATCGACCCGGTCATATTGCGGGACGAATTGGAACGGCGTGACGAGCTGGAGGCCAGTGGCGGTACCGACTACATCGCCGAATTGTTGGACATCGTCCCGACGGCTGCCAATGTCGAGTACCACTGCCGCATCGTGCGAGAAAAGAGCCTCCTGCGCAGACTCATCGACGTGGGAACGGGCATCGTGCAGCACGCATACGATGGTCGTGAGGACGTGGGCAGCCTGCTGGACCAGGCAGAACAACAGGTATTCGAAGTCTCGTCGCAGCGTGGTACGCAAGAAGTCGTTCGGATCAAGGAACTCATGTGGCAAGCGATGGAACGCATTGAAGCGCGCCATCGTGGAGACGATTCGGTACGAGGTATTCCGAGTGGTTTCACAGATTTGGATGAGATGACCAATGGCTTTCAGGGGAGTGACCTGATCATCGTTGCGGCGCGGCCCTCCATGGGAAAGACGTCGTTCTGTCTCAACGCTGCGGCGAATGCGGCCCTGGAAGGAGGCACCCCTACGGCTGTGTTTTCTCTGGAGATGTCGCGCGATCAGCTGGTCGAGCGTCTGCTCGCTGCTGAAAGCTTCGTTGACTTGCACCGGTTGCGGAGCGGAAAGTTGAGAGACGACGACTACCCCAAGATGTCGCGGGCCGCAGGACTGCTGGGTACCGCGCCGATCTGGATCGATGACACGCCTGCGCTCACCCTGCTGGAGTTGCGCTCCAAAGCGCGACGAATGAAAGCCGAGCATGACGTCGGACTATTCATCGTCGATTACCTCCAGCTCATACGAGGTAGTGGCCGACAGGAGAGTAGGCAGGAGGAGATCAGTTTCATTTCGCGATCGCTCAAGGCGCTCGCTCGGGAGTTGAACACTCCGGTGATCGCTCTGTCCCAGCTGTCTCGTGCCCCGGAACAACGAGGTGGCGACCGACGGCCCATGTTGTCCGACCTGCGTGACTCCGGGGCAATCGAGCAGGATGCGGATCTCGTGGCGTTCATTTACCGGGCCGAGATGTACAAGAACGTGTTGGAACGGGAAGAGGGTAGCGAGGAGGGCGTTGCAGAGTTGATACTGGCCAAACACAGAAACGGACCCACCGGTACGATCAAGTTGGTCTTCCATAAGCAATACACTCGGTTCGATAACTACTCCAGTCGCACCGCTGAAGAGTTTGATGGCCCGTAAGGCGCGCTCGGTGTACCGCTGCGCTGAGTGCGGAGCGGAGCACCCGAAGTGGGGCGGACAGTGCGAATCCTGCAGTGCGTGGAACACCTTGGTAGAGGAAACGCTGTCGACTGGGGACAGGCGTGGATGGAGAAGCTCGCTCGACCTCGACACAACCGGTACTCCCGAGCCGGTTCGGCTCGCCGACATACCGTCCGCTAAGACTACCCGGCTCAAGACAGGCTTGGATGAATTCGACTTCGTGCTCGGTGGCGGAATCGTGCCGGGCTCTCTCACGATCGTAGGCGGTGAGCCGGGCATCGGGAAGTCCACCCTGCTGCTGCAATGCGCCGCCCGGCTGGAAGCGCGTGGGGTTGCCACGCTGTACGTGTCGGGAGAGGAGTCGGTAGACCAAGTACGTCTGAGGGCAGAGCGATTGAATGAGGATGCCGGCAAGGTGCTGGTCTTGCCGGAGGTGCGGTTGGAGTCGATGATCGCGCGAGCGGAGACGACAAAGGTGCGGGTGATCGTCGTTGACTCAATCCAGACGACCTATACCCTGGAGTTGGAAGGCGCCCCTGGAAACGTGGGTCAACTTCGTGAGTGCGCCGCCAAGCTGATGCGCTTTGCCAAGGAGTCGGGTGCTGCCGTCCTCCTCGTCGGTCATGTCACGCGCGGAGGCGTAATCGCGGGACCGAAGATGCTGGAGCATGTCGTGGACACCGTTCTCTATTTCGAAGGTGAGACGGCGGGCGATTTCCGGGTTCTTCGAGCTGTCAAAAACCGATTCGGGTCGGTGGATGAAGTCGGAGTCTTCCAGATGTCGGGTGAGGGGTTGATTGCGGTTCCGAATCCTTCGGCTGCGTTTCTTTCCGGGCGTGATGAGAGTACTCCCGGCTCGGCGGTCACGGCTCTGATGGAAGGTTCCCGGCCGGTGCTCATCGAGATACAGGCTCTGGCCGCGCGGTCAGGGTACGGAACACCTCAGCGAGTGGCAACTGGGTTGGACCAGCGGCGCCTCGCCGTATTGCTGGCAGTTCTAGAGCGGCGTGCCGGCGTACAATTTCACGATCTCGATGTGTTCGTGAACGTGACGGGAGGTATGAAACTCGTTGAGCCGACCTCCGATCTGGCGGTTGTTGCGGCGCTTTGCTCCGCCGCGCGGGATCAAGCCGTACCGGCGGACGGCATTTTCCTGGGAGAGGTCGGGCTTGGTGGAGAGGTGCGACCGGTGGCGGCGGCGGAGCGGCGGCTCGCCGAGGCCGAGCGGTTGGGATTCCGGCGGGCGTTCGTATCAGCGCGTGCGAAAGCGGGACAACGATTGGAAACCGTTGCAGTGGCCAATGTCGCGGAACTCACGAGATACCTCGCTGCCTGACGTTGGTGTACTGCTCGCCGCGGCGGGGAAAGGTGAGCGGGCCGGCGGCGAACCGAAACAATTCCGACCGATAGCGGGCGTGCCGATGCTGCTCCGGGCGCTACGTCCATTTGCCCAGCATCCGAGAGTCGGGCAGATCGTGGTTGCGCTGCCACCCGGTGTGGCTGCTACGCCACCCGAATGGCTGGTGTCGGTGGCCGGCGAGCGGTTGCAGTTGGTCGAGGGAGGGAAGACTCGAGCGGGGTCGGTCAGGGCAGCACTGCGGGCGCTGAGCGAGGAGTGCAGGATCGTGTTGATACACGATGCCGCCCGGCCCTTCGTTCGGCACGAAACGGTGGAAGCCGTGATCCAGGCGGTGGGAGAGAACGCTGTCGTTCCTGGAGTCCCGGTCTCAGACACGCTGAAGCAAGCCGATCCGGGTACGGGACTGGTCGTACAGACAATCGACCGGGCGAACCTGTGGAAGGCGCAGACACCTCAGGGGTTTACACGCTCGATGCTCGAGCAGGCCTACCATTCGGTGAGTTCTGAGGACATTGCTGCGTTCACCGACGAAGCGGCGTTGGTGGAGGCCGCGGGATTTACGGTCCGCCTGGTGCCGGATTCGGATCAGAACCTCAAGATCACTACCGCCGACGACTTCGCCATCGCGGAAGTTCTGGCCCGCCGATGACCGTGTTGCCCTTTCGCACCGCCGATCACATTGAGGCCGCGGGCCCAGCGGCGGCATCACATGTGAGAAG
>JBDGZZ010000100.1:0-12997 GCA_039588335.1 Gemmatimonadota bacterium
AGGGCGGGAAGTCGAGTCCCAGAATCATGCCGTGAAGGCTGGACAAGTCCACCGGCGGGCCGCCGTTCAGCAGGCACTTCATTTCCGACGCGAACCTCAGGATACCGTCCTCACCGCACCGGTAGTACATCGGCTTGATGCCATGCCTGTCGCGCACCAGGGTCACAGTTCCGAGTTCGCGATCCCACAGGGCGAAGGCGAACATGCCTTCCACCTTGGCCAGGGTATCATCGAGGCCGAACGACGCGATGTGCTCGAGCAAGGGTTCGGTGTCCCCAGTCGACGATACCTGGATTCCCCGCCCTTCCAGCTCGGTCCGGAGCACGGCGAAATTGTAGATCTCGCCGTTGTAACTGATCACGAAGCGGCCATCGGCCGAGCACATCGGTTGATGCCCCCGCGTGGTGAGATCGAGGATCGTCAAGCGCCGATGACCAAGACCGACCCCGCCCTCCCGAAACGTGCCGTGGTCGTCCGGACCGCGATAGTCGATGAGCTTGTGCATCGCGAACAGCTCGTGCTCGCTGACCTCACCTCGCGGATTGAAGATCCCGACAACACCACACACGGTCGAGCGCCTCCTCTGTGAGCTGTCCAGCCCCCGGATTCTGGTACCTGCGAAAATCGCCTTCCGGCGATGAGTATGCTAGGTCATAGCCACCTCGGGCCGACCGACTCCGACGCGGCCTACGGAATCACCGCACCCGTTCCGGCCGTCACCGTCACGATCGTAGAAATGACATCAGTGAGACCGGCAGCACTAGACCTCAGGGTGCGATCACCTGCGACTCCGGTAATGGTCAGATCCTTGAACTTCGCCGCACCGTTCTTGTCGGTGTCCTTTGTCAACGGGCCACCGAGGATTCCCGCACCGGTCGCGATTGACGCGGTCACCTGCACCTTGTTCTGCTTGACGTTGTTACCTCCCGCATCGAGCACCTGAACCACTGGCTGCACTGCGAACTTGACTCCACTCTGTGCAACAGCCGACGGCTGTGTCGTTATGCCCAACTGTGTCGCAACACCCACCTTCAGGTCGATCTTGCTCGATATGACATGAGTGATACCAGCGGCGGCAAACCGCAGCGTACGATCGCCAATCAAACCTATGAGCGACAAATCCGTGAACGTCGCAACGCCATTGGCGTCCGTCGCCACCGTTACAGTCCCCGCCAACATGCCTCCACCAGTCTCGATCGAGGCCGTGACCGCCACTCCCGACTGATTCACATTGTTACCACTGATATCCAGCAGTTGAATCACTGGCTGCCGATCGAACGGCACGGCATTGTCTGCCGACCCCGGTGGCTGTGTCGTGATGCTCGACTCACTCGGATTCCCGGCAGTCACGGTGACTGTGTTGGCTTGTGCCTGAGACATGTCAGTTGCTGTAAACAGCAGCGACCGTCCCCATCTAATCCCTGTAGGATGATGACGGTAAAGCAGATGTACTACGCAAGACTCCATCTTCGGTTGCCACTCTTGAGCCTCACCCCCTCCCCGACTAAGCTTCCCTCGGCCGCACCTGCTTGCCAGGATGCTTCCGCTGAAACCGTATGCGAAGTCCAACACGATGTACTCCAGGCCCTGAGCGACTGTTTCACATGTAACACCATCGTGCCACCTTTTCTATTGAGGTGATTTCATGAGTCTTCTGATAGTCACGCTCCGCTTGTTCCACATCTTGTTCGGCATGTTCTGGGCTGGTAGCCTCGTCTTCTTCGCCACTTTTCTTGTCCCATCGGTGAAGGACGTGGGTCCGGACGGAGCGAAGGTCATGGCCGCACTGCAGCGCCGCCGACTACTCGATGTAATGCCGGTTGTGGCCGCGCTCACGATCCTGTCAGGACTCTGGCTCTACTGGCGCCTTTCTGCTGGCTTCAACACCGCGTGGGTTACATCACGCTTCGGTGCGGCTCTGAGTCTTGGCGGTTTGCTTTCGATAGTGGCGTTCGGGATCGGTGTCGCAGTCATGCGACCTGCCGCACTGCGCGCAGCAGCTCTCGCCCAACGGCTGGCGACTTCGCCAGAGGGACCAGACCGCACCGAGCAGCTCGCCGTCGTGCAGCGATTGCGCCAGCGGTCTGCTACAGCGGGCCGCTTCGTTGCAATGCTATTGATCCTGGCCACAGCATCGATGGCGGTGGCACGGTACCTCTAGCGAAGTCACTACCTGGGCGGCACTGAGCAGGGGATAGAATCGAGTGCGGCGAAAGCGACCGGTTCATGAGTCTCACCGGCTGCGCTGCGCTTCGCGTCGAGTTTGTCGCGCAGCGATTCGCGGCGACCAATGGCACGACGTAGTAGAGGTCCACATCTACCGAATCGAACAGCGGCAAGATGTGCGGGTGCTGCGGGTTGGCCGTGGTCTTGATCTCCTGCACTAACCGCTCGGGTTTGAACCCACGACCCCAGTACCCGCCCAGGAAGCTGAAAACTCCTTCACCTCCCCGGCCCCAAAAGAACCGCGTTCATGAAAAGGAGCATCGTGGACTCGGCGTAGGCCCGGTAGTTGGGATCCTCGGTGAACGCTACCAGTTGGCCTCGGCCCTCCGGCTGATAAACCAAGAAAGCCTTGTTGGCCAACTGGGGCCGTACATCGTCCCACACCACGCCACTCATCACCAGATCCTCGAGGGGAGCGAAGCGCCCAATGTTTTTCCCTTTGTCCAGAGTGATGGGGGAAAGAACTAGGCTTCTCTCTGCAAAAACGCCGATTTCACCGTCAGTCCCGGAGGCAAGCCAGTGGTTCGTATCCAGAATGGCACGGATGATTGCGCCCGGAACGGATTCGGGGCCCTCGTCCGCAGGCTCGATGGCCTCGAGATAGTCGATGGGTTGTTCCGGCGTTTCTGACTTCGAGGGCTCCGACCCCTCGGCCCTGCCCCCCTTCAGCTCAACCGTCGTCGCCAGCAGACCCACACCCTCCTGGGCAGCCCAGCGGGTGGACCCGCCCAGGGTGATGAGGGTGCCACCGTCTCGCATCCACTGCTGAAGCCTACTCACCAAGTCGCTCCCGACAACTCTTCCATAGTTCCCGCTGGGGAATACGATGACGTCATAATCAGCCAACACCGTTCTACCGATGCGCTCGGCCCGAACCACCGTTATGCGTTGTCCGTAACGGCGTTCTAGTACGTACCGGGCCCACCCTACCGAAAGGCTCGAGCCCGGTTCGCCATAGACAAGGAGGACGCGGGGCTCCCTCAGCGCGCGGGCTCGGTTGCTCCCCAGAGAAGTGCCCTCCCGAACATATGAGTCGTCCACAGGTATCACCTCGGCTCCAACGGCGCCGGAGATGCGCCCGAGTGTCCGCGCCAGATCGGGGCCGTTCTCAGCCACGCGGACGATTGCCGTCCCCACATCGAACCGGCGGTCTCCCAGCACGAATTCCCCTCCGGCAGACCGGACACGGATGCCCTCCCGAAGGGCCTCAGCAACCACAACGGCTGTGTTGGTGCTCCAAGGAAGGAGATAGGCGACCTTAGCGGGGGGGAGGGGCTCGTGTTCCGGCTCGTCGTCCCAGGCCACAGGATCTCCTATGGCGCCGGTGGCCCTCGTCGCTTCCAGAACCTCCACGTCCCACAGGAGGGACTGGCTCCAGGCGGTTACGTCGTAGATCTCCGTGTCTTCCCGATTCGACCTGAACTCCTCTTGTCGCCGTAGAAACTCCTCTTCCATCGGCACGTGGGCATCCAAGAGCATTCGGGCCATCCGAGAAGCCGGTTGGGTGAGGGGCACGATGAAGGTTCCTTCCCGGGGGAGAGTGCGCTCACCCAACCGTACCGGTCCGGAGGCACGGAAGACCTCTACTCCGTTGTGCACCATGTTCCTGGCCAGTTGCTCCACCATGCCGGCATCGCGACCGGCGAGGACGTACTCGGCGGGTCCCCTTCCGCTCCCTTGGATCCCGTCCCTGCGAAACTCCAGGTAGTCCCTCAGGATGCGCTCCCTGTTCTCGGCTGCCGTGACCATGGTCTGGAGAGCTGCGGTGAAGTGGTGGGTCACCCCGTCACCGTACTTCAAGAGATCCCCATCGGACCGCCGGAGCACCAGGGCCCGGGGTGAGGCCTGCTCGAAGGTCATGCCCAAAGCGCCGTGTGTCATGGGCCACATGTCCACGTACCCCGGATAGAAGAGGTCGTAGGTGTCCCGGTTGAAGTAGGCGAAGCCCCGTTCGTCGAAAGCAGCTGCGATGTCGGCCCCGAACACGTCCATGAGCTGGATCTGCGGCTCCATGAACAGGGGGTTCGACGGCGGCGCTGTCGGCGGAAAGAAATAGGTGGAGTTTCCGCCCATCTCGTGCAGATCCGCCACAATGTGCGGTCGGTATTCCAGAAAGAGCCCGATCTTGCCCCTGGTCTCCAACTGGCTTTGCCTGAACAAGTCCCGGTTCAAGTCGAAGAAGTAGTGGTTCCCCCGGCCCCTGGGCCAGGGCTCGTCATGCTCCGCCGACCAGGCATCCGGATCGGGCCACCTGGACCGGGCCATGATGTTTTGGAAGATGAATCGGGCCCGGCCGTCAGGATTCTCCATCGGTTCGATGAGGACGAGGCTTTCTCTGAAAACCAGGTCAACGTCCGGATCTCCCTGGGCCGCGAGGAGGTGGTAGGCTTCGGCCATGGCAGCTCCGGTTGACGTAACCTCGTTTCCGTGAATCCCGTGCATGATCATGGTCACCACCGGGAGGCGGTCCAGAAGGACCTCTGCGTCTGCGTCGGAGAGGCCCCGCGGGTCACTGAGACGTTGGAGGTCCTCCTTGATGGTATCCAGGTTTGCTATGCGTTCAGGGGTTCCGATGATCATCAGGATGAGGGGACGCTCCTCCCATGTCTTGGCGTACCGGACCAGGCGGGTTCTGTCGGGAGCAGCTGTGTGGAGAGCTTCCATGTACCGGATGACAGCGTCAGGGGGCGTTATCTCCTCCCACAAGTCGTGGCCGACGACATCTGCGAGTGTCGGAATAGCGGGATCGTACTGGATCCCAGGCACTAGTTCCTGGGCCGGGTTCGGGACCTGTAATAGAGCAGCGAGGACAATGGCGGTTACCATGGAATCTCCTTCTCCTGTTAACCCATTGCGGAGGCGGGCGCGGGCACGCACCAGGAACTTCCCGTTGCGTATTCGCAGTATGTGGCACGGGCCTGCAGCCGTCCACCAGTCGGACGGAGGTGGGCGACAGCTGAGAGGCTCCGATCACATCGGTGTTTGCAATGAACCGGCCTCGTCGTTCTGAGGGGCCGGTTTTGCTTTGGGTGCTGTAGGAGAGCGATAATTCGAAAGCACGAGAGGGAATGTTGAATGATGAACCATTTGAGATCTGATCGAACCGGCTGGAGGACGGTTGTGAACAAGACAGTAATGAAATCGCTTGTCTCCGCCCTAGGGATGTTGCTAGTGACCGCTTACGCCAACCAGGTAGCGGCGCAAGTAAGGATACCCAGCGACTCGGCGCTTGCCGTGCTCGACGACTCGATCAACACAATGATGGACCGCTGGCAGATCCCGAGTGTCGTGTATGCCGTATCGAGTCACGGCCGGATCGTTCATGCACAGGCATATGGGCTTGCCGATGTGGAGCTGTAGGTACCGGTGATATTGGAGTCGGTGTTCAAAGTCGGGTCTATCAGCAAGCAGTTCACGGCTACAGGGATCATGTTCTCGTACAGGAGGGAAAGCTCGGTCACAATCCGCTGCTTTCGATAGACACGTTTGTCGTTGATGATCTTTGAGCCTCGCATATGCGTGGAGCTTGCACGAGCGTTGACTCGCACTCGTGACACAAGAAGCCCCGACCGCCGCGAGACGCTCGGGGCTGTCCACTTGCTCATCCAGGATCAGTTCCTGCGGCCTCCCTGACGACCCATTGGGGGTAGTGCCACGGTCTCCGGGGTCGGATTTAACGTCGGCTGGTCATCCGATCGTGCATCGGATGGAACCGATCCACGCGACGGCCCCAGCCTCTCTCCCCCGAATACCCCTTCCGAGGAGAACGGCGCGCCAGGTGCCGGTGCACTTGTCGCAACTAGGTTAGCTCGTCCTGAATTCGCCTGCATCACGCCCTCGATCCCGACGTTGTCCCACCAGATGTAGTTGCCGGTGTGACCCGAGCCGTCCCTGTAGGCCCGGACCGTCGTAGTACCGGTGAAGAAGCGATAGTACCCAATGTTGACGTAGTCACCCACCGTGCCGTCCGGGTCAGCCGGTACAACAAGTTCGCATTGGTTCTGTTCCGCAAGACCCGAATTGACTTCCATCAATAGGCCGACGCTGGTGCGGTTGTCGATCCATGGATTGAAGAACCAAGTAGCTCCAACGACGTTGTCCACCGTGAGGTTGTAGGTCCCCGTCGGGTTGTTAATTAACCAGAACCCACTCATGGGGTCACCGATGGGATTCCCTCCAGCGGTTGGCTGAACCAGCACCCATCGGACCCTGATGCTGTCGCCCTGTGGCACCACGTCATCCGATTCCGTGGCCCCCGGCGCAACTGACCCGATCGATACCCCGTTGACCGTCACGTTGATGGTGTTCGACAACTGGTTCGTCATGTTCACAGTCACCGGGGGGACGACTGTCGCACTCGCACTGCCGAGGGCACCGCCCGGCGCAGCAGCGATGATCGTCGTGGTGCCGTCGGCCACCGCTGTGACCAGTCCGTCCGCATCGACCGTGGCAACCAGTGGGTCGAGACTCTCCCAACTGATCCAGTACACACCTGATATGGCATTGCCGCCGGCGTCCCTTGCCTCGACCGACAGCTGCACGGTCTCACCGATGCTGCTCAGCGTGAAGTCGTCCGGGCTCAGTACCAGGCTGCCGTTTCGGATTCCTCTGCTCATCACACCATCAGCGCCAACAGCTATCCCAGGTGAATTGGACGCCGTCCAGATCCCGAAGTAGCCAAACGTACCCGTCCCGTATCCAGCCCATCCCGAACCGTCGAAATGCACGATACCGCTCGTGCTGCTGACGACGTAGATGTCGTTCGCCGCAGCTCCATGTATTCCGGTGAAGTCTGCTGCAACACCTATGTCGACAGAAGACCATGTGGACCCATTGTAGTGCACCACCGTGCTGCCCTCTCCTACCGCATACACGTTGGTGCTTGCAGTTCCCCACACGCCACTCAGATTCGCTGCAGTCCCGCTGCTCATCACGCTCCACCCCGTCCCATCGTAGTGGAGAATGGCCCCACCCCCACCCACCGCGAAAATGTCATCTGCCGAGGAACCCCAAACGGCCGACAGGCTACTGGCGCTCCCGCTGGTCATCGCTCCCCACGCAGTGCCATCGTGGTGCAGAATTGTACCCGCGGCCCCAACGGCGTAAACGTCCACTCCCGAAGCGCCCCAAACACCGTGCAGAGACTCGCTCGTGCCACTCGAAATCGCAGACCAGGAGGTTCCATCAAAGTGCAGCGTCGTTCCAGAGGCACCCACCGCATGCACATCGGAGCTGGAGACACCCCAGAGATCGAACAACACGTTGCTGGCAGGCACACTTGGCTCAGCGCTCCACGCAGTTCCGTCGTAGTGAAGTATCGTACTCGAGACCGACCCGCTCCCCCCCACTGCGAAGACGTCTGTTGGCGACGCACCCCACAGACCGTGCAGAGCATCGAAAGTACCGCTTGCAACGGCACTCCAAATGTTGTAGCGACCTGGTCCGGACACCGATACGGTCAACATACCGTACCCCACCGCCTCATCTACTATCGCCATCACAGTCGCCTGGCCGCTGGCTACCGCGGCAGCCACGCCGGTCGAGGCATGTATCGTGGCTACGTTGGAGTTGAGACTGAACCACGTCACGTTTGGCGATGAGATCAGGTTACCGTAGACATCTCTCGCCTCCACACTATATGCTTGCGTCGCCCCGGCACCGGACACCGCCGCACCCACCGGCATGACTACCACGGACGCTGCCATACCTGGTGTCGCACTGGCTGTGAACATCACCGAATCCACCCCCACTACCACCGCCCACAACGTGTCGCTGTCGGCCACTGCTGTTGTCCCCAGCGTCCAGCTCGTGACCGATGCGATCCCGTTTACACCGGTCACAGCGGGACTCCCCGTCACGCTGCCATCCCCGGAAGATCTGAAAAGGACCTCTACATCCGACACCGAGTTACTCCACTGGTCAGTGACAATCACCGCAGGTGGTTCCAACACAGTGGCACCGACTTGTGCCGTCTGGGCGTCACCGGCCTCAATGGCGGTCGATGCAGCGGCACCCGCAGTCGCGCTCGCTGTGAACATCACCGAGTCCACGCCCACTACCACCGCCCACAGCGTGTCGCTATTAGTCGCTGCTGTAGTGCCCAATTTCCAGCTCGTGACCGACGCAATCCCGCTTACATCGGTCGCAGCGGGACTCCCCGTCACGTCGCCATCCCCCGACGCCCTGAAAAGGACCTCCACCTCCGATACGGGATCGCCCCACTGGTCCGTAACCCTCACCGAGGGTGGGACTGACACAGCAGTGTTGGCTTGAGTCGTCTGTGCGTCGCCAGCGTCGATGGCCATTGAAGCGGACGGACCACTGATACACGCCGCACCATCGTTGAACCCTCCCCGCCGCAGCTCCATCGACAGCTCATAATGCCCGACCGTTCCGTTCTCGCCCCCAAGTTCGATGCGGTACTCTCCGTGGCCTGGTAGCTCCTTCTCCAACCGCGAGTCGGCTCCCAAACCGGCAGCGTCCAGACTGCTGTCGACCGGAGTACCCGCGTCGGTCCCCATGTATAACCGGATGACCGTATTCAAAGCGGACGGCGGTTCGAGCCTTTCGGCCCGTGTCTCAACAACCACGGTGTCGCCCCGACAGGCACCGAACCCAAACCAGTCGGACTCACCCGCAGCAGGAATGTTGAGCAGCGAGAGAGTCGTGTTACCAGGCGCCGGACCGAACTCGAGAATCGCTGCAGTCTCGGGGGTGGCACCGCCAATCGAGTCAGAGACGACGTCTATCGTGTTAGTCGATGCAATCCCGAGGCTGCTGAATTCATTCCTCGGCCGCACGCGCACATAGTGACGTCCGGTCACATCAAAGGATAGGATGTGGCTCGTCTCCGAAGTGTTGCTCGAACTCATGGGCGGTGTGAAGTCGGCGTTGCGACTCCATTCCACCACATACTCAACGGCGCGTGGTTCGGCACCGAAGCTGATTGGAAGCCGGAATGCCGTCGTCGAGTCGGGGCATTCGAATGTCCCTATCGAAAACAACGACAGCGTCACATTGGCAGGCGTATCGTGTCCTTCCGTCACAGTCACACCGGACGTCTCGCCGAACAACTCCACGACGCCCTCAGCCAGTGCCTCGAGCGCGACGGTGTAAGCACCCGGCTGCAATCCGACGATGGTGTCTACGAAGGTTCCCTGATTCTCGTGTATAGTGTGAGATCTTCTAGTCGGGGCGGTTGAGGGGCCAATAATCCATGCGCGGAGAGAGTCGATCGACTGCTGCGCCGGAGCCGCCATTTCATCGGCAACAGTCACCTGCAGACGGATCCCACCTATTGCTGGCAGCTCAACAGGCGAGTCGCAGGCCAGCAATACGAGTCCGCCAAGTGCGGAGAGCCTGGCGATCCGGCGGGTCAAGATCACGGCGGCCATCTGATGATTATGCCGCCCGTTGTCACTGGTGGCGGCCCGTTTTCGTCACCGTTCAACAGGAGCAACACAACCCCGGCCGCACCGCCGAGCAATCCCACCGCCGCAATGGGCCACGGAAAGCCACCACCGCCTTCCGGCACCGCAGCGATTTGCACCGGTGCTTCTTCGGCAAGATGCGCAGCGTCTCCAAGGACATCCGCCCGCACGGTTATCTCACTGCTTGCGACGACTTCTCCACCTGAAAGTAGCTCCACCCCGTATCGGCCTTGGGGTCCAGCGAACACCATCGGTAGCGTATCGGTCCTCTCGCTCTGTGCCCACTGCCACTCCTCCAACGGCGTTACTCGGGCACGGGCGCCGATCAGGTCTGACGTCAGCGTGATGTAACCAATTCGATGGCGCTCTCGCTCGGCCACCGATCTCAGGGTGTAGAGCGACGCCTCTGCAACTCTGCTACGTGCTTGGGTTAGCAGTCCACTCAGATGCGATGCTGGGAATGCCGTGTTGGTCCCCCGCGCGATCGCCAGCACTCCTCCTGTTTGATCTACGAGCAGACCTCGTTGCTCCGCCGCCGTAAACTGGCCAGCGACCGTTAGCAAGGCGTCCGGTGTTTCCGGGAGCATCCCGAGTCGGATGCGGCTGATCTCACCTGGGCGACAGTCAGTGAGACCCACAACCCATGAGAACTGGCTAGCCGCAGCATCTGCAACGCGAAGTGAATCTTCAGTCCATACGGCCGGAATCTTGAGCACAGCCAGATCGAGGCCAACATCATATGCTGCCACCTGAACACCCTCACTCACCCGCTGGCCTCCGGAGAACCTCAGCTCTACACGCTCTGCACCACGGATTGCACCGTATGTCGTACCGACCAGTCCGTCCGCCGTCGCCACGAAACCGAGTCTACAGTCACCCACGCCATCCCCTTGCGGCACGACGCCCACCAGGCTCCGCGCCAGCCGGTTCTCGGTCTCCGGCAAAAGGATTGAATCGGCCACCACCGGGATAGGTGTGAGGTTGAACCGGATGACAGTCGTCACACCAGGCAAGACCTCGCGGGTAACACTCTCCGGGAGGTAACCGTCTGCCGACGCATTCAGACTGTAGCTGTCCGACTCGAGGAACACCTCACCGCCTGCGGAGATCGTGTCGACACCCCCGATCTCGAGTTGCAGATCCGCAGGTACTGAAGCGGCAAGCTCCAGCATGCCACGTGTTACTCCCTGCGCAGGTATCCCCCAGTGCCACTCTGTCTCTGTGAGCGAATCATCTTGCACGCTCGGAAGTGCAACTGCCCGCGCATCGTGGTACGTGGGCATCAGTTCGAGGAAGGCAAGGGTGTCCACGTGCATCTCAGGTCTCAACCTCACGGCCCACCGCAGCCAGGTGGCAGCGAGAGCAGGCTCTTGCCGATGCACGATCTCCACCAGGCTCATGACGCCAAGAGCCCACAAGCTATCAAGCGGGTCCGGTAACGTGGGATCGACACCGCTCAGCAGTAGAGCGAAAGCCCTGTCTTCGTCGAATTCGCTCAGAGCCTGCTGTATGATCTCGGCTCGCGTCTCCTGCGCTGCCAGCATAGCCGCACTCATCGTGCACAACGACACGGCGAGCAGCGTTCCGAGTGCCCATCGCTGGACATGTGCGCTCATGTCGGTCTCCTGACGAGACTCTTGGCCAACCGAACTGTGTCACCCGGTGTGACGACAACGACCGTATCGAACGGGAGATATCCCGGACGCTCGAGCCTCAAGCGGTGCTGCACGTTCGCCTCGAGCGGAATGACACCGCGGCGCATACTGCCGAGATCAACTCCATCCACCCGCACCGTTGCTTGCGTATTCTGGATAGCAAGGCCCAAGAATCCGATCGGCGGTGGTTGGGTTCGCGTCGGAGGTGGCTCAGGCGGTTGGGTGGGCACCCGCTGACTTGTGAACTGCATGTTGAGACTCGCTCCAGCCTCAACGTTGATGGTCTCTTCCATCGGTTGGTATCCCGGCGCCTCCACACGGATCACGTGCACACCGGCCGCGAGCTCTATTTCGGTTCCTTCGGTTTGTTGGTCATCGACGTAGACTATGCCGTTGTTTGGCACGGCCTCCACCAGGACTCGCCCTGTCTGAATCAGATCCGGCTCCGCCGGCTCGTCCGCTGCCAGTGCTTCGTCTACCGTCGGCTGACTAACGGGGACTCCGACGGAGTCTTGCGGCAGTACCGAGCCTTCTTGTTGCTGAGTGCTCGTGCTCGGCGCCGGTGCATAGATCATGGGAACGACAACGTCGTAGACGAGCCAACCTCCTGCGGCGATGATGACAGTTGCGAAGCTGAGCACCGCTGCTTTCGACCTCTTGCGACGCGGTTCGGCCGCGGGAGCGGAAGTTTCAGGAGCCGCCGGTGGGGGAGGTTGGACATCATCGACGGCAGTGCTCACCGCGTTGGCTACTGCTACCTCAGCAGAGATCTGTGGCATTGGACTGCGTGGAGTGCTGCAGCGATACGACCCCTCGCGCTCTTTTCCGCTCCTGGCCAAGTCCGCCATCCGAGATCGCACAGGGTCCTCTGCGGTGAGTGAGTCTGCTCCGGCAACAGCCATGGCCTGCTCCACGGATGGCCACCGATCCCCCGGTTCTTTGGCCAGCATCCGGACCACCGCCTGCGTCAACTCGGCTGGGCAGTCGGGACGTAGCTCCTGAATGGGAGTTGGATCATCGAAGAGATGCTTCTTCATCACTTCCATCAGACTGTCGCCGCGAAACGGCTGAACTCCTGTCAACATCTCATACGCCACCACACCGAGGGAGTACTGATCGGAAGCTCCGGTGAGTGTCTTGCCACAACACTGCTCCGGACTCATGTATCGCGGAGTCCCGACCAACATGCCGGTCGCTGTGAGTCCGTCCGAGTCAGTGGGTTTGGCGATACCGAAATCCGTCACCACCGCAAACCCCTCTTCATCGATCATGATGTTGGCCGGCTTGATATCGCGGTGGATGACTCCGTGACGGTGCGCGTATCCCAGGGCACTCCCAACGTGAGCCAAGATGGCCCTGACCATCCGGATCGGCAGAGCGCCTTCTTCCTCAATGATCAAGTCGAGGGCGCGACCCGGTACGTACTTCATGACGAAGAAAAGGAGGCGGTCCGTCTGCCTCACCGTGTAGATGGGAATGATGTGTGGATGACTCAAGCCGGCAGAGGTCCTTGCCTCTCGCTTGAATCGCTCCGCCATTCCCTCGACGGCGATCAGCCTGGGTGCCATGACTTTGATGGCCACCTTGCGGTCGAGCCCGATATCGTGCGCGAGGTAAACGATGGCCATCCCGCCTCGTCCCAACTCCCCAAGGACGTCGTACTCCCCGAGAATGGAGTGCCGCAGC
>JBDGZZ010000101.1:0-21320 GCA_039588335.1 Gemmatimonadota bacterium
ACCGATCGCATCAACTGGGCAAGCGTTGGCGGTCGCCGCGGTAGCGGTTGATTCTGCGGTCAGCCATCAGTTCTCAGTGGGGGTGTGCCGCATTAAGGAAGATCCCGGCCCTGCTGCCGTACGCGCCGTTCTGAATGCTGCCAATCGCCGGCTAGCCACGCTGCTCGGGAGTCGCGCGTAGTCAGGCGGTATCACCCATAAGTGCAGACATGGGGCGTGTGGTGAGCGCTGGTTTTCTAGTCGTCTCCTTCCGGCGGAAACGATTGATGTGCTTCAGTGATCCTCCACGTGCCTCCTTCCTGGCGCACCAACACCTCGGTCCAGGCTACGGTGCCGCCGGCGACCGTGTCTCCAGCCGAGCTCACTGCAACGAAGGAACCACCTACCGTGAGTGCGATGACGTCTCTCGACACAACTGACACCTTTGCCGGGTGCCATCGGATCTCTTGGTGATCCAAGCCGGCGTACCCTCTGCGCACCTGCTCGACGAACGCTTCGTAGCCCACGACTTCACCATCAATGACCAGCCCAACATCCTCAGCAAAGAACGACAACAGACGCTCTACATCGGCTTCCTCCGCGGCGGCCACCAGGCCGGCATGGACCGTTAGCGCGGTGTCGATCAAGGCGAGTCGTTCGGCCTCGCTGAGTTCAGCTTCGGTAGGTTGGCACGCTGCGAGAAGTAGAATAGACAGCGCTGCAACCGCTGTTCTTTGCATGTCCGTTCCCCAGTTACGAGGTGTGGCAAAGCTAACCCCATGGAGTTGAGGTCGAAAGGATTTCCACGAAGTTAGCCTTGCCGGCCGTGAGTCTCGGTTGTCATCTTCCAAGCGTCCTGCTCAGATAGCTGCAAGCGAGAGACAGTGACCGATTCCATGCCGAAGCGGCGGCGTAAGAAACCAAGTCACACGGCGGCCAAGGTCGCACGCGGACTGGTGTACGTGGCCCGAAATCCGCGGTACAAGGACTTGCTCCCGGAGGGGGTGGCAGATTCGGTCGAGCAACTGGCACTAGAGGCCGGAGTCCTCAAACCGTGGATGTGCCGGCTGTTCGAGAGCAGCTGGTACCAGCCGTTCGTTGAACGAACGATGGAATGGTTGGGGCAGGGCGAACTCTGGCGCCTGACTCTGCGCAAGCGTTTCGTTGATGATGAGGTCAGGGCCGCTATTGACAACGGAGCGCGCCAGTTACTGATCATAGGAGCTGGGTTCGATACACTGGGGCTTCGAATCGCGGGGTCACTTCCGGACATCACTGTGGTTGAGGTAGACACGAAATCCACCGTTGAGCCAAGAAGGATGGCACTCGAGAGCTTGGGTGCCGATCACGAGAACCATCATATGGTAGGTGCTGACCTGGCAGCAAGCAGTCTCAGTGACGTGTTGAGGTCCACTCCCAACTGGCAGCGTGAGTTGAAATCGGTAGCCGTTGCAGAAGGTGTGCTCATGTACCTGGATGCTTCGGAAGTCCAGAGCTTACTCGAACAGATAAAGAGTAACTGCGGATTGGGCAGCCGGTTGGTTTTCTCCTATATCGGAGCTGACCTTAAGGGGCGGCCCTACATGGGAAAGTTGAGTGGCATGATCCGGGCTTCACTGGTTTTGGTCGGGGAGCCGTTACGGTGGGGGGTGCGGGACGGGGAATTGGAACCCTACCTGAGCAGATCCGGATTCAGACTGGCAGAACCGGTAGAACGGTTCGATTTGGGTGTGCGGTATCTGGCGCCACGGGGAATCGAACAACAAGTCGGGAAGATGGAACAGGTTGCGGTGGCCGAATGGGACTAGCTTCAACCGTCACCTCTAGCCAACGCCAGTACTCTTTGGTATAGTTCGCGCGCTACGGACCCAGGGGAATCAAGAAATCTGAATAACGAGCAAGGAGTGATGAGGTATCTGCTTTATCATTCCTCGTTTTGTATTCGGGATTCGGACGCCCCGCAAACTGGAGGCAGCCTGCCGATGTACCGCGCATATCATTCTTTGCCGATTCTGGTCAGTACCCTCTTTGCATGTTCGTCAGGAGATCAACCGGCCGAAGAGCCGATTGGCTCCTCGATCCCTGACGCGATTCTGGGCGAGGCTCCGCCGCCGCAGGGTGAGACCATCACCTACGTGGAAGGTGATGTCGAGACGCGCGGGTACCTAGCTGTCCCAGACGGTGACGGACCCTTCCCAGCGTTGATCCTGATTCACGAGTGGAACGGTCTGGCAGACCGCGTGCGGCAGGTGGCCGATGCCTTTGCTGATGAAGGGTATGTTGCCCTGGCAGCTGACCTGTACCGCGGGCGAACCGGGAGCAATCAAGACGAGAACCGGGCGCTGGTGCAGGAGACGCGGGGCGATATGGATGCCGTGATCGCGAACCTGGATGCCGCACAGCAGTTCCTCAAAGACCGCGCTGATGTCAGCGGCAAAGTAGGTGTCATGGGATGGTGTTTCGGAGGTGGAATAGCACTGAGCTACGCGCTGGGTGGCGAGCACCACGATGCCACGGCGATCTTCTATGGCTCGCTGGTCGAAGATCCCGCCGAACTAGCGCGTCTCAATCACCCGGTTTACGGCACCTTCGCGGAAATGGATCAAGGCATTCCACCAGATCAAGTCGAACGTTTTGCCTCTGCACTCGATTCGATCGGGATAGAGAATGACATCCATGTCTACGACGCCGTCAACCACGGATTCTGGCTGCGAGTAGATGGGGACCGTGAGTTGCGCGAAGAGCCCGCCCGAGACGCCTGGAGCAGGCTCAAGCGGTTCCTGGCTCGGTCGATGAGCTAAAGGGTGGGCGGCCCTTTGAGCCTTCAGTCGCTGGGCGCTGGGGTTGAACAGCTTGGGTCGGCATGGTGCAACTCTAGTTCGCGGCAGCCAGGTCATCTGCATGAGTGACCCGATTCCGACCGTGTTCCTTGGAAAAGTAGAGGGCCTTGTCTGCTTCCAAGAGAATCATTGAATGCCACGGCGGATCCGGTCGGGGAGCACCCCTCTGGCAGTGTACGGTCATGGCACCAAAGCTCGCAGTAATTGGTCGTAGCGACCAATGTGCTTTTTCAATTGCTGTACGGAACCGCTCACCTATTCGCACAGCTCCGTGGCCGTCGGTCTCCGGTAGGATTATTCCGAACTCCTCTCCCCCCAACCGTGCCTGATAGTCGCTGCGCCGTGCGTTTTCCCGTAGCACCTCCGCCAGCTGTTTGAGTACGGCGTCACCGGCCAGGTGTCCAAAGGTGTCATTGTAGGGCTTGAAGTGATCGATGTCGAGTAGCAGCACGGACAACGGTCGTTCATTCCGCAGCGAGAGTTCCATGTGGACAGTGAGTTGGTCCATGAAGGTACGTCGATTCCACAGCGAAGTAAGGCTGTCTGTCGATGCCATCTCGACGAGTTCAGCATTAGCGTGCACGAGTTCCTGTGCCTGTAACGCAAGCTGCCGCTCGGTCGCCTCGCGGGCGGTCAGGTCCACGACGGTGGCGAGAGCGAATCGGCCGAGCGGCGTCGACACGGAGGTGAGCCCGATCTCAACCGGTACACTCGTCCCGTCGTGTCTCCTGCCGACGAGATCGCGACCGCGCCCCATGGCTCGTGCACTCGGGGCAGCTCTGAATTGCTCGCGATGCTTGGCGTGATCGACCCGCAGATCTTCGGGAATCAGAATCTCTACCGGTCGTCCCAGCAACTCGCCCCGTTCGTATCCGAAGAGCCTCTCCGCCTGTTGGTTCACCATCTGGAGGGCACCCTGTTCGTCCACCACAATCATGGCGCAAGGCGAAGCCTCGATTGCGGTTCGGAGAAACTCCTCCGTTCCGCTGGTGGCGGCGGGCTCTTGAGCGATTGCATAGATGACGCTGGCTTGGTGATCGGGGTGCAGCGTCCATTCGAGGCGCTGGTACTCCCCGTTGGTCCCGGCCATGCGGGTCTCACGGGTTATGGATGATTGTTCTGTGAGAGCGGTGTTTAACGCCTTCTCTGTCGCACCGCGATCGTCCGGGTGGACGAGATCGCCGAAACGCATTTGAGTTCCGGGTTCACCGGTCCCCCCCACCCAGCGTTGCATTGCCTGGTTCAGGTAGAGAAGACGCCCGCTGCCATCCACAATCATGTACAGGTCACGGGAGAGTTCCAGCAATCGCTTGACGTCGAGATCCATTGTCGCGGTTCCAAGCTATGAGGGCGAGATGGTAGCTCATCAATTGAGCGGATACCCATCATTAATGTCTATCGCCTCAAAGGCAAGTGTGTGTATCCATCCCTCTCCCGAACCGATTTCGCTCCCGACCGGTTCCGAGCACGAGATGCCTGGACCAGGCTCGAGCGGTTCTTGAGCGACGCGCTGGACCACACTAGTGAGGCCTCCACCGGTAAGGAGGGTGATACCGCACAGCAGCAGCAGTAGTACTGCGGTCCAAATGCCAACGGCGGCAAAGAACTTGAGAAATCCACTCATGTGGCGCTCCCCCGGGGAAAGTTCTCAAGTGTCTGTCTTGGAGGCAGGGTGAACGGCAGATTGGTTTAGCCGAACGGGAGCTGGGTCGTCAGTCTACTTGAGCTTCACTACTCCTACCGCCGCCAATGTCGCGGAGGTCCATTAGGTCCCTGAATGAAGGACCTGGAACGTTAGGTTGCTGTGCTCGGAGTGGGTTGATCGATCCAACTGCGATCAAACTGACCCGGCTGGTCAGGCGGCCATGTACGAACATGGCTGAATCCCCGTATCTGAAGTCGCAGGGTAATATGAGGCCTGGAAAGGCGCTCGATAAGGTTGGCTCTGACCAAGGGCCTTGCCTGGCAACTGGTACAGTGGCTGCCGGCCGGGCCATGGATTGAATCTGCCGATTCTCTCCATGGCCCGTCGATGATCCGTGATCTGCTTTTCTATGCCGCCTTTAGCTCGGAGGTGCAACTCGGACAACGCGTAGCCTTGATTGCAACGGTCGAGTAGCAGAAGGGGCAGTCCTTCCTGTCCGGCGGTGGTGGCGCTGCCTCCTCTTGGCGCTTCAGGCTGTTGATTCCCTTCACTAGCATGAATACGGCAAACGCCACGATCAGGAAGCTGACTACGTTGTCGATGAATACACCGTAGTTGATCGTGACTGCACCCGCGTCCGACGCTGCCTGCTGGGTGAGATACGGTCCCGCCGGGTCGCCGCCTGACAGGGTGATGAACAGGTCCGAGAAAGTGACGTTGCCGAGCAGCAGTCCTATCGGTGGCATGAGTACGTCGGACACCAACGACTTCACGATAGTCCCGAATGCTCCACCAATGATTATGCCGACCGCCATGTCGACTACGTTTCCCTTCACAGCGAACTCTTTGAATTCCTTTAACACGGCTGCGCTCCTGTGTGGTGTCAGTAACTTGGAGCGGAAAAGGATAAGAGAGAGGTCACAGGTTCGCAAGGCAGCGCGGGAAGACAGGGTTGGCGTCTGAACGTGTGGGGTTGGGGTAATGCAGAGCGATGGTCCTGGTATTCTGTCTCAATAGGACATGATACGGGTGGAGTGATCAAACAGAGTCAGCCAGCACCACCTTGCCGAGATTCTTGCGCGCGTGGATATACTGATGGGCCTCCACCGCACCGGCACGGCTCAAGGGAAACACTCGGTCCACTACGGCACGCAAATCCCCGGTCACGATGCGCCGGTAGATCTCCTCCAGGGCCGGCCGTAGTACCTGTTGCTCCTTGGACTGCAAGTGCAGCAGGTGAACTCCAAAGATGCCAATATTCTGTTGAATCAGAGAGAGAGGATGAATGAAGGGCAAGCGGATCCAGGCTCGGGCTGCTCGCAGCCAATTCCGTTTCTGTCCCGGCATTGCCTCGCTGAATCCGTAGAACACCAGTCGTCCCAGCGGAGCCAACAGTCGGCGGCAGGCGGCTGTGGCCGGTCCTCCGATGGAGTCAAGGGCTACGTCAACTCCACGAGGGCCGGCCAATCCCAGCACATTTGGCTCCCAATCGCCACGCGAGTCAAAGCACGCTTCCGCACCTAGCTCATCAACCACGTAGTCACGCTTGCGTTGATTACCGGCTGTTCCGATCGCACGAATGCCGTGGTTCACGGCCAGTTGTATGGCTGCAGTCCCGACTCCGCCTCCTGCATTCAGGATGAGTGCTGTTTCTCCCGCGCGGGTATTGGCCGTATCGAACAGGCATACCCGAGCTGTGAGAAAGACGACTGGTACTGCTGCGGCCTGCACGGGAGTCAGCGAGTCAGGACAGTGAAACAGGTGGTTAGCCGGGAACACCACGTCGCGGGCGTAGCCGCCATAGCGAAGCAAAGCAACTGCTCGATCGGCCTCTTTCCAGCCTACTACCTCTGAACCGACACGCACTACTTCGCCGGCTACTTCGAATCCCGGGCTGTATGGGCGGGGTGGTACGGTGTCGTACAGACCCGCACGCATGAATAGATCAGCGAAGTTGATTCCAGCTGCATGAACTCTGAGATGGACCTCGCTGGGGCCGGGATCGGGAAGACGTACCTCTCGTTCGACGAACACATCCGGGGGGCCGTGGCGTTCGATTAGAATTGCCTGCGTGGTTCTAGTAGTCATGTCCGACTTGGTCTACCTCCGCAATTGCAGCCGCATCTCTCCGACCATGAGATCCTGGTACGGTGTGTCGATTGGTGTGGTCCCTAATACCCGTAGGCTGTCGAGGAAGGCCGCTCGAGCAGTAAGGCTGTCCTCCGGACCTGCGCGTTGTAGTTCACCTATGCGCTCCCAGTCTCCATCAGCGGTTCGGTCGTATGCCAGAATACGGAATCTCGAGTCTCCGGATAACACCAGGAAGTACTCATACTCAGGATCGCGATCCAGAGGGGCTCCGAATATCACGCAGTCCTTATTCTCGATGCAGGTGTTGGTTTGGTCGCGTGAGAGATCACTGGCGATAAGATCCAACAGGCTATCTGGCAATGACGTCGTGGGCTCCAGTATCGTTATGTCGTCATCGGAGAGTAGGACGGTCGGTCGTACCCGTAGCTCCCGGTATGAGTCGGCCGCTCGGGCCGCAGCAACACGCTCGCGAATCATTGCAGCTTGGGGGTGGTCGCTGAGCTGTTCGAGTTCATTGAGCTTCTGCCATCCGGCTTGGCCCAGTTGAAATCTCAAGAAACCGTAGTCGAATTCGCTGGCATCGATTTCTTCATCAGCAAGGCGCCTGAACTGGTCATTCGCGCTCAGAGTGAATGGGTCGAGCAGTGGTGTGTGCACGACTATGACGGTGGCTACGATTACCCACACCATCCACATGTTGACTGGACGTATCAATCCCATCCATGCGCCGCTCCGCCGCACGACCGCTGTCGCATATCCTATCGAGTACAATGCAACACCAACTGTGAGCACGACACCGTAGAAACGAGGGGGCGTGAGGCCGTATTGACCAATCCGAAGTCCCAGAGCGAAAAAGGTAATTGCCGAGTAGATCGGCATCCCGATCAGAGCCGCTTCTACACCGAGCCTTACTGGTCGGTCGTAGGGTGGTTCACCAGTCCCGTCTTGGTAGACGCCGTTCAAGAAGAGGATCGTGAATCCGATGAGTGACAACAGTACCGCCGAAGCATGCCCTGTATCCCACAGCGGCTGCAGCCCAGTGAATGGCAAACTCACCAGGAACAGAAGTGCGATGAGAGCTAGCAGAGGCATGAGAGTTCGCAGTACAGCTAGCGAGAATCCCCGCAGCGTGCTCGTAACCCGTTCGCTTTCACGGCCCAGTGCCATGCCGTAGCCGAACACCGTTGTCAGACTTATGCTCACGAACGGCGCACTGGTGAAAACGTCTTCGAAGAACGTTACGTCAATTAGCTTGAACAACTCGTACCAGAGGAAGATGATGGACCAGAATGCTCCGGTCAGGAGCAATGCAATTCCAACGATGTACAAGTTGTTCCAGCTGTGCCTAAATAGGCTGTCGTACGGATACTCCCGACGACCACTCTTCTGATAGGTCTGCAAGAACGGCAGTAGTACGTAGATCGCCATGGCGGCCCCGAAGATCAACGATGGTATCCTCGAGTCGTCGAATCTGTACGGTGCCTCTGATCCAGGGATTTGCCGCCAAACCCAGAACGCTAGAATCGTGAATACGGTAGTGGGCACCGCCGTCAGAGCCGCGAGCCGTTTGACGTCACTTCCGGTCCAGGAGAGATCGATGATGAGGACGGCAACCGACACGAAGAAGACAGGTGCCACCGCAAATGCAGCAGCCGATGGGTCGTCGGGCCAGAATTCGTATGCAAGAAAGTAAACGAAGCCCTGGACTAGTCCTACCGCGGCTAGCACCGCTCGAGTAGTCTGGTTATCGGACAGCGACAGTCTCATTTGATGCCTCGGGCGTGTCGGAAGGAGCTCGGAGCGGACAGGTTCAACGTAAGAGGTTTTGGTGCCTTGGGCTAGAAGAGTGAGACCGGGAGCGGGGAGCCGCAGTGCTGGGCTCCGGCTGGCGCAACTCAGAGGGTGTGCGACTCGTAGTGTAGACAGGAGGAGACTATGAAGAAAATTGCCAAGGTCCTGGCTGCCTTTGTCGCGCTTGCCATCGTGTTACTGATCGTCCAATACAGGACTCTGGGTCCCTGTGGAATGGTGAAGAAGGAATGGGTGGAATACATGGAGGAGAAGGCTGAAACGTTGAGCGAGGAGGGCAGGGACCGAGCCTCTGAGTACGGAGAGAATGCCGAGCGCATAGCAGAGGACATTGGAGCCATCGTAGAGGGCGTGACCGAAAGCGTCGCCGAGAGTGTGGCCGAGTCACGTGCCGATGAGATGTCGTTCGGACAGTGCGTCAAGGAGATGTGGCGCATCAAGACTGGAAAGGAGCCGAGCTTCGGCTATCGTTGAATCCACGACAGTCTTTGGCTTCAATACTCCATAGAGTTGCACGTGCTCCACATCCATCTCGTCGCGCCACACCCCGAGCACGAAGTCTGATCCTATCTGGTGTACCTCTGGGCCCTCCGGTAGGTCGACCGTGCCGAGCATGCGATGCTCCGAGTCGAACACGGTCCAGCACGGCTGTTGCTCGTCGCCATCGTACCTGTAGTCTTCCACCCAGACGTTTCCATCGACATCCACAGCGATGGAGCCGAACGCGGGCATGGCGGAGCTATTTGAGCTGACGGCCAAGTACGAACTAGTGTTTTGGGAGATGGCGTCTGCGGTTGAGAAGTGGCCGGGCTTAGAATGACGCGTTGCTTCGGATCTGTGGTAATTCCCTAATTGCTTTCAGCACAACCACTTGAGGCTCGCTTGACCCACTTCAGGTAGTCTCCGTCGCCGGTTGTCACATTCGCAGGGTGGTCGTGCCACAGCTACATTTCTTTGTTCGCTAACACTCACGATCAGGATGGTAACTGTGTTTCGTAACCGTGCCGTTGCCATTGTCGCAGCTGCGCTGGCGGCCTCAGCGTGCGCCATGGGCGAGCAAGACCGCCCCAATATCATCTTCATCTTCACAGACGATCATGCTGCGCAGGCTGTAGGTGCATATGGTGGGCGCCTAGCCGGACTGAATCCCACACCCAATATCGACCGCCTCGCTCGTGAAGGTATGCTGTTTCGCAACGCATTCGTCACCAATGCGATCTGCGCCCCAAGTCGCGCTGTGATTCTCACCGGTCTCCACAGCCATCTGAACGGTGTCATGACGAATGCCGAGCGCTTCGACTCTTCACAGGTGACGTTCCCGCGACTGCTGCAGCAAGCTGGATACCAGACAGCCCTAGTTGGCAAGTGGCATCTCAAGAGTGATCCAGTTGGGTTCGACTACTGGGAAGTGCTGCCGGGCCAAGGGGTTTACTACAATCCGGAGTTTCGTTCGGCAACCGGCACAGCGCAAGACACCGGCTATGTCACCGACTTAATCACTGACAAGGTGCTAGAGTGGCTCGATAGCGGGAGGTTGGCAGACCGGCCGTTCATGCTGATGTATCAGCACAAAGCACCGCACCGTGAGTGGTCGCCGGGGCCCGACCACCTTACCCTGTACGACGACAGTGACATCCCGGAACCCGTCACTCTGTTCGACGACTACGTTGGGCGAACCAGTGCCGCGCTCGAGCAGGAAATGACCATCGCGCGGCATCAACATCCGGCCTACGACTCGAAGCTCTGGCCTGATCCAGACGCCGAGCAGGACTGGGGGACGCGATCCGCTCAGCGGTTGCGCGATAGAATGACGGACGAACAACGCGGTGCGTGGGACGGCGCGTACGGTCCGAAGAACGAGGCGTTCGATCGTGCCAGTCTCACGGGTGAGGAACTCACGCGATGGAAGTATCAACGATATCTGCGGGACTACCTTCGCACGATAGCCTCGGTAGACGATAATCTGGGCAGGCTACTCGACTATCTGGATGAATCAGAGCTGGCTGACAACACCGTGGTCATCTACGCCTCAGATCAAGGGTTCTTCCTGGGAGAGCACGGATGGTACGACAAGCGTTGGATGTACGAGGAGTCGTTGCGTATGCCGCTCATCGTGAGGTGGCCCGGAGTCGTGCAACCGGGCTCGGAGGACCGGCACCTAGTTCAAAACCTGGACTTCGCTGAGACTTTTCTGGAAATGGCCGGTGCGGTAATCCCAGAGAACATGCAAGGCAGCAGCATCGTCCCGTTGCTCAATGGTGAAGGTCCGGTCGATTGGCGAGCCGGTATCTATTACCACTACTACGAGTTTCCTGGTGTCCACGCCGTACAGCGGCACTATGGTGTGCGCACCAACCGCCACAAGTTGATTCACTACTACCTGATAGACGAGTGGGAACTCTTTGATTTGGCAAAGGATCCCGATGAGATGAGGAGCGTCTACTCCGATGCAGGATATGATGCGGTTCTGGCGGAGCTGACGGAGATGCTCGTCGAATTGAGGGAGTACTATGGCGTTCCGGAAACCGATCCGGTTCCTCTTCCAGAACGGGAACCATAGTGTCTCTCACAGGCGCCACAGATAGGAGGTCTTGAAGAAGAACCGCCTCCGTGTTTGGAGGAATTGGTCGCTCGCTATGTAACCGTCGTTCTGCCAACGGACCCGTTCATAGAGTGCCCCGTAGCCCAGGTGCACGACCGTCCCTGGTATGTAGGTGAAGGACGCCAGCAGATCGGTTAGAACCTCTTTCCTGAAGCCATTGTATTCGACGATTCCACGGAAGAATAGGTATTTGCTCAGTTGATATGTGAGCCTGCCACGAACGATCGGGTAGTCGTAGATCTTCTGGCCGTCCGACTCACGATAGAAGTCAGAATAGGTGAAGTTGCCTTCGGCGCGTAGTTGATCCATCGGCTGGTAGATCAGAGAGGCTGTAAGAAGATTGCCTCTGCCTTGGTATGGATCGGCAGAGTAGAAGACTGCACCTCCGTAACGGTATAGAACGCTGAAGAAGATCTGCCTCGTCCACTGCCCGCCACCGTAGACATCCAATCCGCTGGTGTTGAATCTCTCTCCAAGAAACACTTCCGTTGAGTATGAACCCTTAAGTCTGAGGACGATACTGCCCCAGAGTTGGTTGCGGATAGAGATGTGATTGGAAGTCTCCCAGAGGTCGCTGAACTTGCCTCTGGTTTGTGCCGAGAACAACTCGATGTCGACCCGCCTGAGAACACCCATATCAGGATAAAGCTTAGGACGCAGTAGGCCGCTCAGTTGTGAAACGCCGGTGCGCGTTACGAAACCCATTTCGGCCCGAAAGCGCTCTGAGATGTCGTTGACTGCGACTGCGTAATCGATACCTCATGTCGCGTGCGAGTAGTCTATGCCGAGACTGTGACCGCTGATCTCCGGTGATGTCCCAGTTGACGCCAAAGTGAAGCTCTCGCGCGCTTCTAGAAAGAATGGCCGCTTCTCGGGACAATAGAGACTGTACCGCACGTTGAAATCGACTTGTCCTGCGTCTGCCTCGACCTGGCTGAAGTCAGGGTTGTATGTTGCGTCGGCGATTAGATCAGACGTAATGCCATACTTAGCTGTGAGACTGACATCCGTGCGGCTCATCTCGGTTGCCAGGGTACCCTGTTGGTCGGCTTGCCTGTAGCTGTACGTCAGTGCCGGCAGCACTTCAACCAGCGCTTGCTGTCCCAGGCCGTGGTACACCAAGGGGCTCATCTGGGTGAGCCATGACTCGCCTTGGTCGGGATCGAGCGGCGGGCATGTCGCGTACTCGCCGCTGCGACTCACATGCCGCTCAAGTATCACGCCCATGCTCACTGAGTCGCCGCTAGCATAACGGATGCTCTTGAGCGGGATCTTGATTTCCACGGTGTATCCGAGTTCGTCAATCTGTCCGCTAGAGTACCAAACCAGATCGAATGAACGGTCCTCGTGTCCGGCTGCGTAGCGGCTGTCGCCCTGTATCCCTAGAGGGTTCACATAAAAGGCGTAGAGCGACTGTTGGTCGTTGAATGAGTCCAGGTTGATCCCAATCCAGTCCTCGCGCCCGATGTTGTCGCGGTTGGTGATCGATGCCTGGATCCTGTCGGGCTCACTGTCGAACGATCGAAATCCGAAATAGAGGTTGTCAGCATCGTACGCCATGTGAACTTGGGTCTCACCAGCCAAATCTTGTCCGTAATCGGGGGCGTACGTCTTGAACTCACTCACAATCGGACCTGCGCCCACATGGACTCTTCCAGTTTGCCATCGATCACTGGCGGCGTTTCGGTACGGAACGGCTTCAGTGGATCTTGGGCAAGACCACGGGAGGACAGCAGGATGAGCGGTGTTGCTGCAAGCAGTAGGAGGCCAGATGTTTTGCGTATCTTTCCGAGCACGAATGTGGACCTTCCCTGTCAGCGAAGCGACTCGCGTGAGTACCACCGATATCTGACTACCGTGTTAGTATCACGGTGCTCTAGGGCCTAATCCGCAGCGTAAACCATATATTGGTTTTGCAAGAGGAGAGGCCTATGGATCGACGGCGTTTCATTGTTACCGTGTCGCGCGCGGCAGCAACCCTCGGCCTGCTGCCTGCCGGATCGATTGCCTGTTTCGGTGAATTCCGAGTTTGGGCCTGGGTTCACGGTAACCGCGAACGTAAGCCCGAAGAGTGGCTCGAGCATTTCTCGCGTCTTGGGGATGCGGGAATCAGCGGTGTGTTGGTTTCCGGGAACGGAGAGGAGCCGATCGAAGCTGCTGGCACGGCGGGGCTGGCATTTCACCGCTGGATCTGGACCCTGAATCGGAACGGCGACGCTTGGGTCAAAGAAAATCACCCCGAGTGGTTCACGGTGAGCCGCGAGGGCAAGTCGAGCCTGGAACATCCACCGTACGTTGGCTATTACAAGTGGGTATGTCCCACACGGCCGCCAGTCCGTGAGTACCTGAAGAACGTAGTGGACCGGGTAGCGACAACACCCGGTGTTGATGGGGTACATCTGGATTACATTCGCCAATCGGATGTGATTCTCCCGGTCGGTCTTTGGTCCAGGTACGACCTAGTTCAAGATCAGGAGTATGCCGAGTTCGATTTCTGCTACTGTGACGTGTGCCGTGAAACGTTCAGCGGACAGACTGGGAAGGACCCACTCGACCTGCCCGATACCACGCAGGACGTGGAGTGGAGAGAGTTCCGTTGGAACAGCTTGACCGAACTCGTCACCGTTCTCGCTGACACGGTGCGTGCACGAGGTAAGAGCGTCTCTGCCGCGGTGTTCCCTACTCCTACATTGGCTCGTAGGCTGGTGCGTCAGGCGTGGGAACAATGGCCTTTGGACGCCGTGTTTCCCATGATCTATCACGAGTTCTACAATGAGCCTGTGTCTTGGATCGCCGCGGCAACCGCTGAGGGAGTTGGTGCCGTAGACGACAACACGCCTCTGTACAGCGGACTTTATCTGCCACAACTATCCCCCGAGCAACTGCGCGAGGCCGTCGTCAGCGCGCGGCAGGCAGGAGCAGCAGGTGTGTCGTTCTTCGAGTCAGGACGCCTCAGCGACGAACACGTGTTGCTATTGAAGGAAGCCCTCAGCTATTAGCTGAGCCAATCCCTCACCAACTGATGTACTTGTACATGAGTCGGATCAACTCATATGCCTCGACCATATCCGTAGCGGTGTACTCGATGGTGTAGCCATCCACACGGCCCATTCCCGGAATTGCCTGAACGATGTCGGCCCTTGTTGTAGTGGCGAATCGCATCCGGACGGTGACCGGTTCTGAGGTCGACAACGGATGTGCACTGGTGAGATCCGCCAGGGCGTCCAGCGTTACGGAGTTCAGACGAGCGTGCACGTAGTCAGGGTGATGCAGGCGGGCTACCGAAGATCCTATCGCGACCTTCGTCGCTACGGTTCTTGCGTTTACCAGGTCTTCAAACTGTTTTGTGAACGCCGTGTCCCCGCTCGCGAGGATCACGGGTACTCCATGAGCTCCAGCGAAGTAGGCGTTCAGTCCACCCTCACCGACTTCCACGCCGTTGATCCAGAGGCCCTTCACAGACCCGGACCCTGTGTGGGCAAGGAATGCGTCCGGAGTGCCGGCGCGCGCGTGGTATCCGATGAAGATTGCTGCGTCGTAGGATTCGTCGAGACCCTGTACCATACCGAGGGGTTTGATGTTGCCTTGTATGTACTGGACTCGCTCATCGAGACGAGTGTGCAGCAAGTTCTGCATGTCCCCGTGAGAATCGTTGACGAGGATCTCTGCAGTAAGGTGCTGGAAGATGGCAGACACTACCGCGTTTACGTCCGCTGTCATCAACTCCCGGCCGAGGGCATAGTCCTTTCCGGAGCTAGTCGTCATCTTGGATGTGCCGATTCCTCCAATGCCCTCCATGTCAACCGAGATGAAGATCTTCAGTGGCCGATCCTGGCAGTATCCGGGAACGGTGGCTGCCCCGCTCAGTGCCAGAAGGAATGTGGTAGACGCAAGCGCCCTCATTCGGTTCATGTGCACGTTACCGATCCCGTTTCATTGAATTGGGGCGATCTTAGTGGAAAGTCTCGGGCGAAGATACGATCGGTCTGCGGTCACTTCGCAGTTTAGGCCCATGCGTCCCGTAGTAAACGAATCGCATTTCCTCCCATCACCTTTGCTATGTCCCCATCCGAGTAGCCGCGTTTGACCAGCCACCGTACGATGTTGACCGATCCTTCCGTGGGGTTCTCGAGGCCCTTTACGAACTTGACATTCTCAAACGGAGGATTCTCGGGTCCGGTCTCGGCGGATCGCGGGGCCGTTGCTTCCTTGATCGACAGAGCTGCAGAGTAGACATCGTGTAGGCCTACATGATCGCCATAGACCGTGTCCGGCCCGAAGCCAACATGATCGATCCCCACCAGAGTTTTGATGTATTCGAAATGCTCCATCACAGAATCCAGTGAGTGCGTGGTCTGATCGCGTGTGATGGTCGTGTGCGGTGCCGCCTCGACTCCGATCACACCACCCTTTGCCGCACAGGCTTCGAGCACGTCGTCCGGGGCCAGTCTGTTCGATTGCCACAGCGCTCGCGCCCCGATGTGACTCAGGATTATCGGCTTTTCGCTCGTGGCAACGACGTCGCGAGTGGTTTGATCGCCGCAGTGAGAACAATCGATCAACATCCCGAGCCGATTCATACGCTCGACCGCGCGTCTGCCAAAAACCGTAAGACCTCCGTCACCGGGTTCCTTGAGGCCTGCTCCGAGTGCGTTGCCCTCGCTATAAGTGATGCCGAGAGCCCTAACGCCGAAACCGTACAGTAGGTCGATTCGGTCCAGTTCGTTCTCTATCATGGCGGCGCCCTCGATGGAGGGAATCCACGCCACTCGGCCCTCATTGTGTGCCCGGACAATATCGTCGACACGTGTGCAGAGGAAGACGAAATCCTGGTGGGCGACATCGCTCAATCTCATGCCTAGGTCGTGTAGCACCTCCGTCCACTTCCAGCCGCCCTTTGATTCGATGTTGATGATACCGTCCATGAGGTTGTCGAAGACCGCGTCCCAGTGCGAGCTTGCCAATCCCTGAAACGCAGTTGCCATACGTCCCTCGTGAGTGTACTCCGGCGACTCGCGAATGTCGGCCGGGAAGATCCCGAGGTGTTCGTGCAACGACACTAGCACATTTTCGTCGATGATCTTGCGAACGCGGCCTTCTTCGTCGTCTGTTAGCGGTACAAGATAGGAATCGACTCGGCCGATCTGCGCTGCCAGCTCAAAGGTGCGGTAGTCGCGACCGCTCTCCAGGTATGAAAAGGACTCGTAGTCGGTTCCACGCTTGGTCAGGCTCATGATCACTCTCCAAAAGAGTCAGAAGAATGTCTTCAGGTTTTCCTCAGGTACCGGCTTGGTGAGCCGGGAGACCACAACGAACAGCACCAGGCTCGTAACCACCCCAACCTCTACGGCATCGATGCCATGCACGGCAAAGCCTCTCTGTCCCGTGAACTCCCAGATCAAGCAAGCCAGGAATCCACCCAACATGGCCGAAAATGCTCCGGCTGCCGTTCCACGCTTCCAGTTGAGGCCGATCACGACGGGCACGAAGAAGAAGCTGGCGATGAACTTGGTTTGCTCTACCACAATGGACTGCACGTCACCGAATTTCTGCAGCGCAAAATAGATGGGTATCAAAGCAAGCACTAGGATACTGACTCGATTGACCGCAACCAGGTGCCCCTGGCTCGATCCGGGCCGCATGAATTTCCCGTAGAGGTCGTGAGCTACTGATGCTCCGGTGACGAGCAGCACGGAGTTGACGGTAGACATTATGGCGCTCAGCATGGCTACAATGAGCAAGGCTCCGACCACCGGTGGTAACACTTCGAAGGCCATTATCGAACTGGCTTGATCGGCGGAGGCGAGATTGGGGAATAGCACACGGGTCAGCAATCCGATCGCCAGGGCGGCGAGCCCTATTACAAGCTGGAAGCCGATGGAGATCGCGATGGCCTGCTTCACAGTCCTCTCGTCGCGCATCGAGTAGAATCTCGTCATCTCGTACGGAGCTGCGGCAATCGAGAGACCGAAGCTCACTCCAAAGGCCACCAACTCCTTCGGCCCGTAATACCAACCTAGCAATCGTGAGTCGAGGGAACGCAAGAACGAAATCGACTGCCCGACGCCGCCGGCGTGGCTCAAGAGTATGGGCACGGCAATCACGAGTCCACTCACCATTATCAGTGTCTGGAGGAACTCGATGTATGAGCTGCTGCGTACACCGCCAAGCAAGGTGTAGAATGCGGTGCTGGCGACGAGTATCAGCATTGCCGTGAGAGGTTCCATTCCCAATACGGCAAACGCTATCTCACCGCTAGCTTGAAACTGAGCGACGAGGTAGATCGTGTACGACACGACTATGAGTGTGGCCGCTAGAGCCCGGGCCTTCTCACTCGCGAAACGTGCAGCTATGTAGTCGGGAACCGTGAGCGCACCGAAGCGGCGCAGTTTTGGGGCTACTAAGAAGGCCGAAACCAGCCATCCGGCCCAAACCCCAAACCAGATCCACCACCAGGAAACTCCAGTGAGGTAGTGGCGCCCCAACGTGCCCACCACCGTCCCGGCGCTAATCTGTGTCGCGGCGAGCACCGCACCGCCGACAACGGGACCGATCGTCCTTCCTGCCGCGATGAAGTCCACTTCTGTACGCGTGTGGAAGGCGCTCCACACAGAGATGCCGAGTATGAGTCCGAAGTAGATGACGAGGACGACAATAAGAGTCGGGCCCAAGATGCTACCCTTTCACAGCGCCGCACGGGCACGAGTGCGCCGCCAAACGACCCAGTAGGCAGTGGTCACCAGGACGAGTAGCACAACGGCTCCGTCAGCGAGCCTGTTCGCCGATAACTCCCCTTCATTTGGGGGAAGACGTATGAGACTGGGCAGGTTTTCCATTCGCGCGACCGCTGTCCCGTCAGGTTGCCGAGCGAGTCTTGGGAAGCCGTCGCGCACAGCAGCGTTCGGACTGACACCGGTGATTACGATGCGGACGCCGTTCCCTCCTGCCTTTGCTGGGAGATTTGGAACGGCAATGGGAATGCGGAAAACGTCGCCGCTGATTTGGTAACGCAAGTCAACCTGTGTTTCATCTGCGTGGGGGTTCACACGGATGCGATAGAGTCCTGGTAACTCGGTGAGGCTGAGTTGTCCGATGGGGTCCGCATCCGGCACTAGCCGGAATTGCTGTCCGAGTACTTTGATCACTGAGAAGTGTAGCGAGTCAATAGCGACGTCGAACTCGTACCGTGCGTCCACGGTCACCGACCCCGTTCGGATGTCAATCCCTACGTCCGCCGTACCCAGCTGTGGTATGAGGGCGATGACCACACAGCGACCGTTCCAACCTGGTGTCATGTTGAAGGCTCGCCTGAGGCTGCTAGAGGTGAACCGCAGAACTTGCAATGACTCGCATCGCGGTCGTGCCCGGCTCGATCACAATCGCTGCAACGGTGCTCTCCGACCATTCGATTGCGAGCGAGCCCTAGTTCGACCGTGACGATACCAGTGGGCACGGCGATGATCGCATAGCCCAACATCATGATCACGGCGGCGACTGTCTGCCCTAAGCTCGTCTGCGGCGAGATGTCACCGTAGCCAACGGTGGTCAATGTCACGATGGTCCAGTAGATGCTGCGAGGAATGCTCGTGAAACCGTTCGACTCACCTTCCACGATGTACATGAGGGAACCCAGGACCACGCAGAGGGCGAGCACCGCGATGAGGAACACAGTAATCTTCCTCCGACTCTCTCTCATGGCTGTCATGAGCAGATCTGCCTCGCCGATGTACCGCACGAGTTTCATGACTCGGAAGACCCGCAACACTCGGATTACACGAATCACCAACAGGACCTGGCTTCCGGGAAAGATGATGCTCACGTATGTAGGCAAGATCGCCAGAAGGTCCACGACTCCGAAGAAGCTGGTCGCGTATTTCACGGCGTTCCTGGCACAGATCAAACGGAGGATGTACTCAACGGTGAACAGGGCGGTGAACACCCACTCCAATGAGTAGAGAGCGTCGCCATAAGTAGCGTGAATGGAGGCCACGGAATCGAGAATCACGGCCATCACGCTAATGAGGATGGTGCCGATCAACGCGACGTCGAACAGCTTTCCACCCGGCGTCCCGTGTTCGAAGATGATAAGGTAGAGGGCATCCCTCCAGTGCGCTCGCTTGGTTGGTGCCGTCATCGTCCGATATCGATTGAGGTTTTGGATCGGTCGGTTCCGAAACGCCGGCTGCAGCCAAAGGTCGATGGCAGCCGACCGGGAGATGCTACAGTGTTGGGCGACTCTCCGCAAATGTACGCCGGAGTTGGTGCAGGCGGGGCCGCCCAGGGGGTGGGCGGCCCGATTGTGACTATGGTCTGAGGCCTATTCGTTGTGCAGGGCTACTATCGGGTCAACTTTGGTTGCGCGTCGCGCCGGAAAGTAGGCTGCGGCCACGCCCGCCACCAACAATACTATCCCGACGGTGCTGAACGTGACCGGATCGAACGGGCTGACGCCATGCAGGAAGAACGCAAGTCCCCGCGTAACACCGAGTGCCACAGCGAGACCTACGACTACGCCAATCGCTGAAAGTTTCGTTCCCTGACGAACGACCATGGCCATGACGTCCTTGGTCTGCGCTCCTAGAGCCATGCGAATACCGAGTTCCTGGGTTCGCTGTGAGACCATGTATGCCATCACCCCGTACACTCCGCCGAGCGCGAGAACCAAGGCGACTAGGGCCAGTACCGCCATTATCTTCGCCATTATGGTATCACCCCCCAAGGACAAGGCGACTGCGTCCTCGAGTGATCGAACGTTGTACGCAGGAAGGTTCGAGTCGACGGACAGAATCTCGGCGCGAACCGAGGGCACAATGTCCGTCGGCGGGCCCGTGGTCTCTATAGCCCAAGACACGCTTCGTACGGCACCCTGCAAGATTGGGAAGTATACCATCGGATCGGGTGCGTCCTCTGCGTCACCATACCGGGCGTCGGAAACCACTCCGATGATTTCTCGAGGACCTGAGCCAAACAGAATCTGTTTGCCCAAGGGATCATCCTCTGACCAGTGCCGCTCCGCGAGCGTCTCATTCACGACGATGACTCTTGGCATGTCGCCCTTGTCGGTCGCTTCGAAGTCGCGGCCGCGCAACAGCGTCATGTCCATTGCGTCGAAATATTGCGGCAAGATGTAGCGGAATGCGGCTATCTTGCGCTGTGAGTCGTCTTGGACTTCCTCCCCTGGTAGCGTGTAATAGGTGCCGCTACCGCCCTGGAGAGGGAGGATCGTGGTTGCGCTTGCCGCCTGAACCCCTGGAATCGCTTCGAAGCGCGACTTGATTTCATGGTGGAATGCGGCCACCGATGCGGTGTCGGGATAGTCGTTCTTCGGTAGCGTCAGTCTCAATGTCAGCACGTCTGATCGATCGAAGCCAAGGTCGGTGAGCATCACCCGAGCGAAGCCCTTCACCAGGAGTGCGGAGGACACAAGCAGAACCAGAGCCAGTGATACTTCACCCACAACCAGCGCCTTCCTGAGCTTTGCGCTCTTTCCTGCTGTACCGCCGCGCCCTCCCTCTTTGAGCGCGTCTACTACATTGGACTTGCTGCTTTCGAGAGCAGGAGCCAGGCCGAATATGATTCCCGTGAGGATGGATACACCTGCGGTGAAAAGTAGAACGCGCCCGCTCAGATGGATGTCTGTTACCCGTGGAAAGTCAGGTGGCATGAGAGACACGAGCGCACGGATACCGAACACTGAGATGCCCAATCCCAGCAATCCACCAACGAGAGAGACAATGACGGCTTCAGTGAGGAACTGTCGCACGATACGTGACCGGTTGGCACCGAGCGCACCGCGCAACGCCACTTCGCGATCGCGTCCTGCAGCATGCGTGAGGAGCAGGTTAGCAACGTTGGCACAGGCAATCAACAGCACGAAAGCGACCGCGACAGTGGAAATCAGGCTCCCAGACTTGAATCCTTCATCAAACACGGCATCGCGCATCGCTACCAGCCGAGCCCCCATTCCGGTGTTCGACTCCGGGTACTCGGCTGCCAGCTGCTGAGCGATACTGTAGGCCTCTTGTTGTGCCAACTCGTGTGTGGCTCCATCCTTCAGGCGCCCGTACGCCTCGATATAGTGACTGCTGCGCGATTCCTCACCGGTGAACCCCATGGGAACCCACAATTCGGTCTCGGTATCCCGCCCCCACCAGAATTTAGGAGGCATCACACCCACGACGGTGTACCCATCGCCGTCGAGCGTCATTGTCGTACCTAGAACCGCAGGGTCCGCTCCGAAGCGACGGTGCCAGAGACCGTCACTGATGATGGCAACCCTGTCCTGACCTTCTCGCTCCTCGTCCCGAGTGAAACTCCGACCCATGGCTGGCTGAATCCCAACTACCCTGAAGAA
>JBDGZZ010000102.1:0-27822 GCA_039588335.1 Gemmatimonadota bacterium
AGCATTGCCGGAAGGTGATAACCCTTCACGCAGAGTAAGCCGCGGTTCACCGGGTTCGCCACGTCACCCCGCACCGCCATGACGTGGCCGTCTTTCACTCCGACCTCCACACCGCATCCGGTGCCGCAATAGCGACAAGGAGCCTTGGTCCAGTTGAGATCCGCGTCCGACAGTGCCCCTTGTTCGGCTCCCAACCGACGGGCTTCCTCCTGGTCGGCACAGGAAAAGGCAGCTACTCCGGCTGACCCGGCCCCCAGAACCTGCAGGAAATCTCTACGTCTCATGACGCCTCACCCTTCGATATGTACAACGTTCCCGTCCGCTCATCGTTCAGTTCTACCGTACCGCCGCTCCATCTCGCGGCGGATCTGTTCGGCCTGTGCCTCGGCGCCTTCCACGAACCACACATGTTCGGGGCGCGAGAGGATCTCGTCGATCACACCCTCCACCGCCTGTCCAGCCGACGTTCTGCCCGCAGCGGCTGCATGTTCAGCTATTTCACGCGCCTGCGGAATCAGTTCCATATAGAAACGTTCGGCGACCTCGTACATGCCGTGCCAGTGAGTGTAGTCAGGTGCCATCATCGAGGCTCCGTGACGGGCCCGACGTCCTTCGTGATGCCAGAGGTAGAACCAGGACCACTCGATCTCTTCATCGAACTGTGTAGCAGTCCGCAGTCCGTTATCCAGCAGGGCGCCCATGATCTGTTGCCCCGGCTTGGCAAACTTCTCGTTGAAGAGCACCACGAGGTCGTCGTACTGCTTGTAGAACGAGTTGACATAGTCTCCGGTGTGGCAGTGGGAACAAACGTCCTTCATGCGGTCCCGTTTCTGTTCGGCCGTGTCATGAATGAGATCACGCCGGATCTCCGGGTCGGTCTCGGTGACGATTTCGTGGTTGATATCAGTGTCCATAACCAGGCTGACCACAGGTCGGTTGGTCCAAGAGATACGCTCACCCGGATCGTGCGTGATCCGCCCGCCGTTGCGCAGGTTGCCGGACATGTGACACGTAGCGCAAGTAGGTGCAGCTGAGTAGTCGGCGCCCAGGATCCAACGTGCGGCATCCAGATTCATGTCCTCTTTCAGGTCACGGAATGCAATGCCGTGCTTGGATTCTTCGTAGATCTCCTTCTGCGGATGGTCCGGGCCCAGATGGCACTTGCCGCAGTTCTCTGGCTGGCGTGCCCTTCTGGGCGAGAAGTCATGCCTGCTGTGGCAGGCCGTACATGAGCCGCGGGAACCATCGAGATTCAGTCGACCTATGCCGGTGTTGGGCCAGGTGCGAGGGTTGAGCAACGGACGTCCATCCTCATCTTTGACGATTCTGCCAATTGCATCGAGATTCGTCGGGCGTCCGTCTTCATCCGGCTGGAGATCTTCGAACGTAACGACCCCGCCATCGGAGGCTTCCAAGGCGACCCTCGAACCATGACATTGCTGGCAGCCCGAGTTGGCGCTGGCGAATCCATTCACGGCATCCATGGCCTTGCCCGGCGTCGGTGAATGGGGATTGAACTCCATTCGTGCGCCCTCAACCGTCTCGGCCAGGAAGTTGTCTAGTGAGGCCAGGATGTTACCAGCCGCAGCATGGTGGCTCTGTTCAAATTCTTCAGCCTCTGCGGGGTGACAGCGCGCGCAATCACGCGGCGTTATCACCGTTGCGATTTGAACACCATGGTGCAGATAGGAATCGGCCTCCTCACGCTCTGCTTGATGGCAGTCGAAACACCCGACGCCTTTCTCCGCGTGTGTACTTCCGGTCCAGTGTGCAACGATCCCCGGGTTCTCTTCCGCGTGGCAGTCGTAACACTCCCGCGACGCGCCCGGAATGGAGATGCGCGGATCCCGCAGCCCAGCCTCTTCGGCCTTACGCCCAGTTTCCATCCACTGAACGAAGACCAGCGAAAGGAGAAAGAGGCCACCTAGGCCGGCGATCACGATGCGTTTGATCTCGAGAGTCATGAATGTCCCCTATGCGAGCGACGAATCGGTTGTCCGCTGCAACGACGCTCATCGTACATCAATGTCTTGCTACGGCCTCCCACACGGTGAGACCGATGACTGCCAGCGCTCCGAAGACGCCCACCCAAACACTGGCTTCCTGGAACTTCGTGTTCTTGCGGATCCATCCATCGATGAACGGCCACGAGAACATCGTGAAAATGATGAACCCCATACTGAGTACAGCTGCGGTACCGCCGAACAGCTTTAGCCAGCGAAATGCCACGTAAAAGAACCACTCTGGCTTGATCACTTCGGGTGTCTGTAACGGATTCGCCTGCGGTCCCATCGTTGCCGGGAAGATCGTGGCCAATGCGCTAAGCAAGACCATCAATACCAGGCCGATGATCAACTCGGTGTAGAGATGGTCCGGAAAGAAGTTGAAAGTCTTGGGTGCACCACCCGCTTCATCCTTGAAGCGGAATTCAGTGACTCCCTGCAGACGAATTATCGTGATGTGTACCGCTACCAGCGTCACTATGGTGACGGGCAGCACCGCTGCATGAAGGATGAAGAAGCGAGATAAAGTAGCTTCGTTGTAGCTGGCACCGGCCAACATCATGTTCTTGAGGAAGCCGCCTATGATAGGCGTGGTGTCCGCTATGTTGGCCCCTACCGTCGCGCCCCAGAAACTGAGTTGCTCGAATACTAGGCTGTATCCCGTGAACCCGGTGAGTAGCGTGCAAAGGAGCAGGCACATCCCCACGATCCAGTTGATTTCACGCGGTCTCCTATACGCGCCCGTGAAAAACACTCGGACCTGGTGCAGAATCACTGCTGCTATCATCAGCGTGGCCGCCCACTTGTGGACACTGCGGATGAACCAGCCGAACGCCACTTCTCGAGTGATGAACTCGACGGACTGGTACGCTGTTGCCGCTGACGCTTCGTAGTAAAAGGCGAGCAGAATACCTGTGAAGATCTGGACGATGAACAAGTAGGCCGGGGTCCCGCCGAGTGCGAACCACCACCGCTTCAGGTGATATGGAACCGGCTCATTCGTCAGTTCCTTGAACTGCCGCCCCGAGACGGGCAGGCGCTCACCGAACCAGCGACCGACGAGGTTCATCAGACTCTTCTGTTCCTCCGGCGCCCGCGAGCCCGCTGCTGCAGAACTGGATCGTGACCCGGCCCGCATACGCCCTCGCCCGCTGTGAATATCTCGTCTTTTGCCTCACTGTCCGCGAACCGGGGTGGAGGCACCGCTATGTGCAATAGCCCGTTTTCGACCTTGAGCGAATAGCGTGACAGCGATTGGCCTGCGTCGCCCGGTGGACCGGCAGTGGCCACACCGGAAGGGTCGAAGATGCCGTTGTGACAAGGACAGTAGAAACGGTTGTTCTGCTGTTCCCAGCGAACCTGACAGCCCAGGTGTGGACAGGTGCTGGAGAGGGCGGTGAAATCGTCGGCGTCACCGTTGCGGTTCTGCCGTGTGATGTTAATCGTCTCGCCGGAAGGCCCCCGGTAGCGTATCGACTCACCGACCTTGATCTGGTCGGTATCGATCACGAACTGCCACAGACGATCGTCGGTTGTCGCGGGATAGAGATAACGCAGGGCCACGGCTGCAAATCCGCCGTATCCGCCCGCCAACCCGGCCACCATTGCTGCTCTGGACGCAGTGCCCAGGAACTTCCGTCTGCCGCCGGTACTCTTATCGTCCGGCCTATCTATGTCTCCCATGCTGGCGTTGTCTCGATCTTTTCGAAGTCTGGAAAAATTGCTTCCAACAGGACGAGTTCGCCACCGGCAAAAAGCGATATTGTCGTGTGTTTGTCGTAACCTATTCTACGACAAGTCTAATGCAAGTGACCGATTTCACGAGAACCATACAGCCGGCTTCTACGGTCGATGCGTACGGTGGGGGACCACCAATACCGCGCAGTTCGCATGTCGCACCACCTTCTCGGCGACACTCCCAATGAGGAGACGAGATACACCTGTGCGTCCGTGAGTCGACACTCCCAATGAGGAGACGAGATACACCTGTGCGTCCGTGAGTGCCGATCACGATGAGGTCGACTTCGTGTTTGTCTGCGTAATCGCAGATCGCGAGCGGAGCGCTGACATGCTCTACGCCGACGAGGGTGACGGACTCGACATTGGCGAGCTTGGAATTCTTCAGCTTCTCGAGAGCTTGGTGCGTTTCGGTATCGAGTTCGGCGGACGTGAGCACCTTCTCCGCAGGAACGTATGCTTCCGGAGCGCTTGGTGGGTGGCCGTGGACGTGTAGCACGGTCAGCTTGACGCCAGCGTCCTGTGCCAGCTCACCCGCCTTGGCAACTGCTTCTTCGGACGCCTCTGAAAAATCGGTAGTGAGCAGGATGTGTGTTGCAACGCTCATGATGCGAGCCTCCTGTGCTCGGGGGGCATGGGAGAGAAGCGGCGCCCTCTCTACGCGGATCCCAGGTTGGTGGGACTCGTTATCTCAGGCTTCTTGGCCATGGAACAAGCCTAGGTCACAGGTTATCCAGTGCTTGCTGCGTGTGGCTCTGAAGATTCGATATGGGTCTCCTTCGTGGAAATCCGCCGGACCACTAGATGGAGCCAGATGATGCACACGATTGCCACGAAGAAAAAGAATATCCATGTGGTCGTCCAGAGTCCGATGCCCCGCAGCAGGTACCCGAAGATGATCGGGCAGACGAACCCTCCGAGGCCACCTATGACGCCGACCATGCCTCCCACAACACCGACTTCGGATGGGAAGTACTCGGGAATGTACTTGTAGACTGCTGCTTTCCCGATTCCCATCGCGATACCGATGATGAAAACCAATATAGTGAAGATCCAGACGTTCGCCTGAAAGAAGACGTGTGTGACGCCGCCTGCCAGGAGATGTCGCCTGCCGACCTGCTGACCGACTTCCACTTGCGGCACGTGCCATGAGCGGATGACAGGCAGCAGGTGGGTTCCAGCGTCATCGAACTCGTTCTGCGCCCTCGCCTGAAGTTGGTAGATGTCATTGTCGACTCGGATCTCACCGTCCGTTACGAGTGTTACGGTGCCACTCTTTCTCGCCATGACGCCGCTACCTGGGGATTCGACCTCCATCTTGGGGAAGAACAGTGCGAAGCAACAGAGAGCTATCACGCCTAGAACCCAGTACATCACCGAACGAGCACCGACCTTATCCGAGAGGTATCCACCCAACGCGCGGATGACGCCGGACGGAAGCGAGAAGATGGAGGTCAGCAGTCCTGCAGTCACGATGGTCATTGAGTAGACGTTGACGTAGTACGGCACCAACCACTGCGCCAGAGCAACGAATCCGCCGAACACCAAGAAGTAGTACAAGCCAAACCGCCAGACGCGCACATTCTTCAGCGGCTTGAGCATCTGAAGGACGGTAGATTGCGAGGCGGATACCGGTTTCTTGTTCTTGGTGAACAGGAAGAAGACGATTGCCATCGCGACGAGCAACGCGGCGTAGTACTGCGGAAGGATTCGCCAGCGCTCCAGGTCTTCTCCACCACGCGTGAGCCCGCGTAGAATCCCCGGCGCGAGCATGGCCGTCAAAGCCGCACCGGCGTTTCCCGCTCCGAAAATCCCCAGAGCGGTTCCCTGATGCTCTCTGCTGAACCAGACCGAGGAGAACGCGATGCCCACAGCAAACGAGGTGCCTGTCAGGCCGAAGCCCAAGCTTGCGAGCAAGTACCCCGTGTAGGAGTCGACGCGACTCAGGAGGAACATCGGCACCGCGCACAGGAGCATCAGCGTAGCGTACACGGGGCGACCGCCCAACTTGTCGGTGAGCATGCCAAGGGGCAATCTCATGAGCGAGCCGGTGAGAACCGGGATGCCGATCAGTGTACCCATCTGGGCGGCGTCCCACTCGAATAGCCCGGTCTCTACCAGGAAAGTCACGAGCACCCCGTTCAGCATCCAGCAAGCGAAACAGACTGTGAAGGCGATCGTGTTCAGGGCTAAAACCCGCCACGCTACTGATTGTTCTTTCATAACCTCGTCTTTGTTCTCGTCTAGTTGTGACCGGTCAGAGTGCGGGCCCGGTACGTTGAGATGATTCGGTAACCAGCATTAGCAGTCGATTTCCGCATTCTTCCTTGCGTAGAACCACCAGTTGAGAGCCAGGCATGTCGCGTAGTAGCCGGCAAAACCATACAGCGCGTACTGAGGCGTACCGGCTTGGATCTGGCCTGCGAAGATCTTGGGGATGAGGTACGCACCATATGCCGCGATTGCGGAGGTCCAGCCAAGCACGGGTCCGCGGAGGTCTTTCGAGAATATCACGCCGATCATCCGGAAGGTTGAGCCATTTCCGATGCCCGTTGTCGCGAAGAGCACGATGAACAGAAACAAGAAGATGAGGAAGTATTGCGTAGGATCCGGCGAACCCATGGCTAAAGAGACGACGTACCCCGCCCCAATCGCTGAGGCGATCATGAGGACGGTGTCCCATTGGGTTACCCGTGCACCTCCCAGTTTATCTGACAGCCACCCTCCCAGAGGTCTTATCAAGGCGCCAACGCCGGCACCGATCCAGATGAACCCGGCTGAACTCAGGCCCGTCGCCTGACCTGCCTGCTCTCCCACCCGGATGACACCAAAGACGTCGTCGATCAGCTTCGGAAAGGCATTGGCGTATCCGATGAAGGAGCCGAAGGTCATGACATAGAGGTACGTCATGATCCAGTTGTGCTTCAACCTGAAAATTCCGAACTGTTGGTTGAGACTTTCTTTTGTTTCCCGGGGCGTCAGGAATCGCATAGCCGCGAGCGTGATGCCGACCGCCACTACCACGATGATGAAGGTCTTCAAGAGGTCTGGGAATCCGCCCCATGGTACGATCAACAGGATGATCCCCGCGGCTGCACCGATCAGGCCCAGCAAAGTGAGCCACAGATACTTTCCGACCGCGACGGGCGTGGACCCAATCTTGTGGAACGGCAAGTTGTTCATGTACAAGAAGGCCAGGATCACGAACAAGAGTAGAATCGGTACCCAGACCAGGCCTGCGTTCTGGATCCAAATGTCCGACGTCGCCCCATCCACTGAATACTCGTACGGGTCTCCACCCAGGGAGCCGAACAAACGAAACGTGATCACCCAAGGGATCAGGAACTGCATCACGCTGACGCCCAGGTTTCCCAATCCGGCGTTCAGTCCCAACGCTAGTCCCTGCTCCTTCTTCGGGAAGAAGAAGCTGATGTTTGACATGGACGAAGCGAACGCCCCTCCGCCGACACCCGACAGCGCTGCAAGGATGATGAAGACGTAGAACGGTGTCGTATGGTCCTGGAGGGCGATCCCCGTACCGATCGCTGGTAGGATGAGGAGCAGGCTCGTCATGAACTTCACATTCCGCCCCCCGCAGATCGCGATCATGAACGAGTTGGGGATTCGCAGGGTCGCTCCCGCCAAACCCGCTACAGCGGGAAGCATGAAAAGGAGCGCTCTATATCCAGGCCCGTCGTATGCCTGCCCTCCATGCATGAAGGTGAAGTTGAAGAGTTCTCCTCCGGAGGCGAAGTGGAGCCTCTGGATGTACGTGGCAACCATGCCCCAGTAGATCCAGACAGCGAAGGCTAGCAACAGGTTGGGGATAGAGATCCAGAGATTCCGCTTGGCTACCTGTTTGCCTTGACGGTTCCAGAACGTCTCGTCTTCGGGATTCCAGTAGCTGGGCCAGGTTTTGTCCTGGTGCTCGCCCGTCATCCGTATCCTCCGCGACAATAGCGATTACCGGGCATCTGCAAGGTGCCCGATGTCAGTGGTTGACTACAGTAACTCTTAGCCGCTGGTCCACTTGGCCGGCTCAAAGCTCAGCTGCTTTTCGGCCGTGCTTTGCTCCATGGGGTACTCGGGTCCCGGATGGTCGTGCGGTCCCAGTTCCACATGACCTGCTGATAGGGCCGTACCAGGTAGTTCAACGGCGCTACGACGAAGTGCACTAGGCGCGTGAACGGCACCATGAAGACGATGGCAAACGCACCGACGATGTGGAGCTTGATCACCCACGGTAAGGCAAATACAGCACCAGTTTCGGGGGCCAGCTTGACCAGCGACCACAGGTACGGTGAGAGACTGGCCGGGAACCACGATGCTCCCCAACGGAAGCCCAGGGCTATCCAACATCCCAGCACGACTTGGGCGAGTAGGAGCAACTCGACGCCGATGTCCATCTTGGTGGTTACGGCGCGGATACGCGCGTTGGTTAGCCGCCGGTACATGAGGGATACGAGGCCAACGAGAATGGTGAGTCCAAACACCAGGGCGGTTACCTCGAGGATCAACAAGCGAAGGGGGATGGCATTCCAAGCGAGATTGGCCCGCGGCAGAAGGAAAGCAATCAAGTGACCGAAGAACACCACCACTAACCCGATGTGAAACGGGACGGTACCCCAGAAGAGCTGCCTTCCCTCGAGGAACTGCGAAGAGAGCGACGAGACCGTGAAGCCTTTCTGCTTGTAACGGTAGATGACACCGACCACGAAGACAATGACGGCCATATAGGGGAAGGCGACAAAGAAGAAGGTGTTGAGCACGTTCATGGCAGACTCCTCGACTGAGCCGGGCGCCCCTCACTGGTTTCGATGTCCAGTTCGCGGCCGATGGAACGTAAGAAATCACTCTTCTGCTCCTGGCGTTTTCGCTCAGAGATATCGAAATCTTCCTTGAGCACCGCTAAGAGAGCCGCCAACGGCTTGCGAAAGATCGTACCGTGCTCGGCGGAAGAGGCGATCAAGGTTTTGAAGTGCTTCACGTACAGTCTGTTGCGCTGTTCCATGCGCGCTGTATCGAACTCACTAATCATCCTGTCGAGGGCCGGATGCAGGATTTCCTCGACGAATTCGACCACCATCTCTTCGTCGCGCCACAGGGCAATCAGGCGCAGAACGTTGGGCAGATGGTCTGGGAGTTCACTGCCACAATCGACCCCTGCCTCGCGGTGCTCACGGTTCAGGTTGACCAGGAGTTCACCCCGCTTGTAATCGTCCCCAAACACGACGTAACCAACGCTGAGTGTGGTGATCGATTGCACATCGAACGACCGCGTGAAGATCTCCTGTACTTCGTCCAGCGCTGACGCCGAGAAGGCCCCGTTCTGAGACGGCAGCGCTCTTGCGAACGCGTTCAATTCCACTGCCGCCTGCGGATAGCGGTTCTCCATAAGCTCACAGACCGCTTCGACCCGTGCGGGGTAGTCTTGCTCCGGATAATCGAAGAGATGGGCAATCTGTTGATAGTGATGCAACTCCATGTTCAAGATCCCCTCTCAGCGGTAGCACTCTTGAATCCGAACCCGGTGTTCCCCTGCACATCCCCGGCGAACTCCATCATCTCGAGGGCCTGTTCGCGGTGCGCGGCCGGAATCACGAAACGATCATCGAATTGGGCCAGAGACGTCAGGTAGTAGATGTCGTCGGCCACTTGAGGCGTGAGGCCCGTTGTGGCCAGCGCCTCGCTCACGGTGTCCTCGGCGACATCGCCCACCGTTACTTGCCGACGGTGGAGCCGGACGGCCATGAGTTTCTTCAGCCGGTCTCCTACCTTGGCAGTGTCGCCGGCGCTGAACAGGTTGGCCATGTACCGCAGTGGGAAACGCGCTTCGTCGATGGTTCCAAAGAGTTCTGTGGTGGTGGTGTCGTACAGCCAGCTGTCCGGCCAATGTTTCCCAATCGCGTTCATCTCCGCGGACTGTGCGGTGTTGTCGGCTTCCGTGACCGTGGCCATCACCGGTAACAGTGGTGGCACGTAGAAGAGCATCGGTAGCGTGCGGAACTCAGGGTGGAGGGGAAGTGCCAGGTTCCACCGTTTCACAAACTTGTATACGGGCGAGTATTGGGCCGCATCGATCGTGGAGTCTGCTATCCCGTTCTTCCTCGCTGCTTCGATGACCGGAGGGTCAAACGGGTCGAGGATCATATCCATCTGTCTGCTCACCACCTCTGCCTCGTCAGCCGAGGCCACGTCCTCTATCCGATCGGCGTCATATAGCAGGACTCCGAGGTAGCGGATGCGTCCCACACACGAGTGCATGCAGGCGGGAGCGTGACCGGCCTCGATGCGTGGGTAGCACAGGATACACTTTTCGGACTTGCCCGTATTCCAGTTGTAATAGGACTTCTTGTAGGGGCAGGCCGTAACGCACATACGCCATGCGCGACATACCGATTGGTTGATGAGCACAACCCCGTCCTCTCCTCGTTTGTACATCGCACCGGAAGGGCACGAGGCGACACAGGCGGGGTTGAGGCAGTGGTTGCAGATGCGCGGTAGGTAGAAGAAGGCCATTCGCTCCATCTGGAACATGGCCTCCTGCTCGGCGGGAGAGAGCTTCTCGAGGTTGGGGTCTTTGCGGGCGTAGTCAGGCGACCCACTCAAGTCGTCATCCCAGTTTGGCCCCATCTTGATGTCCATCGGCTCGCCCGTGATCATCGAGATGGGTCGGGCCGTGGGCTGGTCGTCGCCGGCAGGTGACTCGATCAGGTCGAGGTACTTGTAGGTGAATGGCTCGTAGTAGTCGTCGATCACCGGCATGTGGGGGTTGTGGAAGATGTTTGTCAGGCTCTTCGGCTTTCCCGCCCCCTTCAGGTCGATCCCATCACCCTTCTTTTCCCAACCACCCTTGTAGATGCCCTGATCCTCCCATTTTCCGGGATAGCCCGTGCCCGGTTTCGTCTCCACGTTGTTCCACCACATGTACTCGGCGCCTTTTCGGTCGGTCCAGATGTTCTTGCAGGCGATCGAGCAAGTGTGACAGCCGATACACTTGTCGAGGTGAAACACCATCGAAATCTGTGAGCGAACATCCATCTCAGTTCTCCCGTTCTTGGCGCAATTCGTGAGTCATCAAAACACTACCTGGTCCATTCGCTTGACAACGACATGGGTGTCTCGGTTTGGTGCTATCGGTCCCCAATAGTTGAAGTGGTAACTGAACTGTCCGTAACCGCCGGCGAGGAAGTTCGGCTTGAGGTGGATGCGCGTGAGACTGTTGTGACCGCCGGCCCGCTTCCCGCCGCGCACCTGTGACTTGGGGATTCCAACGGTGCGCTCCGGTACGTGGTACACGATGCACACACCCTTGGGGATTCGGGCGCTGACGCTGGTGCGTGCACAGTAAACTCCGTGGTCGTTATAGACCTCGACCCAATCGTTGTCCTGAATGCCCAACTCTTCCGCGTCCACCTCGCTCATCCAGACAGGCTCGCAGCCCCTGGAGAGGGTCAGCATCCGATGGTTCTCCATATAGGTGGAGTGGATGTGCCACTTCCCGTGCGGGGTGAGGCAGTTCAAGATCCGAGCATCGCCATCTTTTAAAGTTTGCTTGAGATCGCCGTAGGCTGCGGGTTTGGGAGACGGCTTGTAGGTCGGGAGGTTCTCACCGTAGGCCAGATACATTTCATGGTCGAGGTAGAAGTGTTGGCGACCCGTCAGCGTGCGCCAGGGAATCAGTTTCTCCACGTTGTAGGTATAGGGAGCGTAAGCCCTTCCACCGTTCATGACGCCCGACCACAGCGGTGATGTGTTGTAGCGTCGTGGCTGTGCCTGCAGGTCCGCGTAGCGAATCAGTACATCCTCGCTGCCAGCCCCCAGGTCTACTAACTCCAGACCCGTTCTCTTCTCGGCATTGCGGTAGGCGCGCACGTTTAGCTTGCCGTTGGTCAACGTCGAGAGGTGTAAGACCGCGTCGGCCGCCCACTCGTCTTCCTTCAGTGACGGCAAGACCTTGCCATTGTGGCGTTCCACCGGGAAGTAATTCGACGCGACCATTTCGTCGTACGCGTCTTCGCACTTGTAGTGGTTTCCATGGGCTCCCAGGCCAGTAGTACGAATGAGATCGCCCAGGCTGATGAACTTGTCGTAGATCTTCGTGTAGTCACGGTCCACCACAGTCAGGTTGTGCGTAGTCTTGCCTGGCACGGCCTCGCACTCGCCGTGGTACCAGTCCTTGATGACCGATTGAGAGATCTCTCCGGCAGAGTCGTGCGCGATGGGAGAGGCAACGATGTCTTTCTGCGGTTCTGGGAAGTACTTGGCCGCCGCCTCGCTGGTCACCTCGGCGAGGTCGCGGAAAATGTTCCAGTCGGTCTTGGATTCCCACACCGGTGCGATGGCCGCCGACAGTGGGTGGATGAAGGAGTGGAGATCCGTGCTGTTCAGGTCGGCTTTCTCGTACCACGAGGCTGCAGGCAGCACGATGTCGGAGTACAATGCCGACGAGTCCATCCGGAAATTCAGATCGACGATGAGGTCCATCTTACCGACTGGCGCGACATCGTGCCACTTCACTTCGCGGGTGTGGTCGTCAGAATCTTCGGCTATCGCGTTCGAGTGTGTGCCCAAGTAGTGCTTCAGGCAGTACTCGTGTCCCTTCATGCTCCCCATGATTGCGTTGCCACGCCAGATGTACCACACACGCGGGAAGTTGTGTTCGGCTTCCGGGTCGCTCACTGAGTACTGCAACTCTTTGTTCTTGAGCTTGTTCAGGACGTACTGCCGGATGCTCTCGTCATCAGTGGCTCCATTATCGACGGCCTCCTGGCAAAGCTCGAGCGTGTTCTGGTCAAACTGTGGGTAGAAGGGCATCCAGCCCATGCGAACGGCCTTGTAGATCTGGTCAGCGGTGTGTTGGCGTGTCAGACCGTTATCGGGAACCGTGTTGTATCTGGAGAACTGACCGTCGTAGCGATACTGGCACGTGTTGATGTAGTGCCACAAAGGTGCCTGCTGGAGCCGGATCGCGGATTGCCAGTCCTTGCCGAATGCGATCGTTGCCCAGGAGTCCATCGGTGCCAGCTTCTCCTGCCCCACGTAGTGGTTTAGGCCGCCACCGTTCTTGCCGACACAACCGGTGAGCATCAGAGCCATCGCTCCGGCCCGGTACATCAGGTTCGCGTGATACCAGTGATTGATCCCCGCCCCTATGATGATCATGCACTTTCCGCCCGTGGCCTCGGCCGTGTTTGCCCACTCACGAGCAAATTGGAGCACCGTGTCTCCAGATACGCCCGTGAATAGTTCCTGCCACGCCGGTGTGTAAGCCGCTTTCTTGTCGTTGTAGTCTGGCGGGTAGTCGCCGGGCAAACCTCGGCCAACTCCGTATTGGGCCATGATGAGGTCGTAGACCGTCGTCACTGTCACTGGACCTTCGGTCGTTTCGACGCGCATCACCGGTACACCGCGGTGCACTGTGTTATCGAGTCCGAACTCGGTGAAGCTCGTCTGCACGACATCGTCGGATCGTCCGAGTAGCGTGAGCACCGGATCGTAGCGCTGGTCGTCCACTGCGCTCTCGGGCTTCATGTTCCAGTTGCCCTGCTTCTCGTCCCAACGGGATCCGGAACTTCCCTTGGGGACGACGAACTTTCCGGTTGTTGCGTCGATGTTGACGAATTTCCACTCCCCGTTCGACACGTTCTTGTACTCGGGGATCTCCGACGCCCGTAACAACCGGCCGGGCTTGTAATGCTTGCCGTCTCGCTCGAGCTTCACGAGGTACGGGCTGTCTGTGTATTTCTTGACGTAGTCGATGAAGTAGGGTGTCTTCTTCTCGTGGTGGAACTCCTTGAGGATCACATGCGTCGTCGCCATCCAGAACGCGCCGTCGCTTCCCGCGTGGAGCGGCACCCACTGGTCGGCGTACTTGCAGACCTGACTGAAATCTGGCGAGAAGACGACTGCCTTCGTTCCGTTGTGACGTGACTCGGCGAAGAAGTGGCAGTCAGGCGTGCGCGTCATGTTGAGACACGCACCCATGTCCGCGATCATCTTGGCGTTGTACCAGTCGGCGCTCTCGCACACGTCGGTCTGTTCTCCCCAAATCTCGGGAAATGCGGTGGGAAGATCGCAATACCAGTCATAGAAGCTGAGGTTGACTCCTCCAAACAGCTGGAGGAAACGTCCGCCCGCTGCGTAGCTCATCATCGACATCGCCGGAATGGGGCTGAACCCGATGACCCTGTCGGGGCCGTACTTTTGGGCGGTGTGGATGTTGGCAACGGACATGATTTCCAAGACCTCGTCCCAGCTCGCCCGTCGGAACCCGCCCTTGCCGCGCGCTTGTTGGTACTTCCTGCGCGCTTCCTCGTCGCCCTGCAGAGCCTTCCACGCCTGCATGGGGTCGCCTGTTTCCTGCTTCTTCGCTCGGTAGGCGTCGAGCAGGGCGCTGCGAACTAGCGGGTACTTGATCCGCAAAGGGCTGTACAGGTACCACGAGTAGGAGATTCCCCGCTGGCAACCGCGTGGCTCGTAGGGAGGCAGAGAGTCTTCCAGCAACGGGTAGTCGAGCTGTTGAGTCTCCCAAGTCACGATCCCGTCTTTGACATGGATCTGCCAGGAACAACCTCCCGTGCAGTTCACGCCATGCGTGCTTCGTACGACGCGATCGTGCTGGAAGCGGTTGCGATAGAACTCCTCCCACTTCCTGGTCTGCGGCGAGATGATGTCTTTGATCCAACCCATTTTCGTCACCCACTTTTTGTGGTCGTGATTTCAGGTGGACTTGACCTGCCTGTCGTAGATCGACTGGTTTACTGAACCCTTCAACCGCCCGCTCCAGAGGAACGTGTAGAGGCCCAAGAGGATCGCCGTTCCAATGACACCGGCAAGGAACAGGTTGCGGCCGTATTCCTGTGGTTGATGGAGGGCCTGCTCTTCGTCGGCCCGCTGTAGAAAGCCGGCTAGAGCTAGGACTTCTTCGTCGGTCAACGGTTTGTCTTGGTAAGCCCGCTGCATTACGGGGAATGGTGGACTGCCCAGGACGGCCTTGACTCCCGGTGCACCCAAGCGTGAGTGCACGGCAGTGAGATCTCGAGCTAGCACCCCACCACCGAGGACTGCTTCGTGCGTGACCTCATGGCATGAGTTGCAGGTCGGCCCGCCGTTGGCGAACCGTACACGCCCTTGGAAGAGTTGCTGCCCTAGGAGGATCTGTTCCTCTGTAGCTTCTCCCAGAGCGACCGACTGCGCCGGACCAGTCGGCTCTGCCGTCCGTATGTACTCGATGATTCCCCGGATCTCCTCGTCGTAGAGCGCCTGGTCAGGCATCATGATCTGGTTGTACTCGTCGAAGATCGCCACTGCGTCGGGATCGCCCGCCGCGACCATTTGCTGAGAGTGCTGCACGAATGCGATGATCCAATCCTCGCTGCGCCGTTCGTCGATCCCCTTGAGGTCGGGCCCCACGAGCCGACCGCCGCCGATCGTATGGCATACCCCACACCTGGTTTGGAACAGCTCTTGGCCCGAGCCGGCCATTTGCTCTGTCTGATCCTGGGCGGCGACCACTGACCCACCACCGAGAGCGAACACGGCGGTCACAAGAATCACGTCGCTACACGACTGTATCATGGGATCACTCCGTACTGGTCACTCCAAAGAGTGGTTACGGTCTCCTGGGCCTGATCTACTTGGCGTAGGCTTGCTCTGGCGGTGCCTGGCTGTACCGGTGATCCTGCCATGGGCGAGCAGGCGAGGAAGGTGGTGGTGCGGGCAATTGCGGTGCTACTCGTAAGCTGCAACATGAGTTACCTACCTGGTCACGGATAACCTGGCACTGCTACCCGGGTTTGGGGAGCCTCATGGCTAATTCTCATATTCGCATGTCATTATAAGTATTAAACGCGATACCGGACCCCGCAAGAGGACCGTCCGTTCAGGGTCCGACTCCGTTGACTCCCCTCTGTGAACACGGAATATTTCCAATGGCGGTAGGAGGCCGCCCCCGGCCTGCGGAAAGGGTTGAACCCACCTTCGTTGTTAGGCTGTTGGTACCGACTTCCTTTCTGTCCGTGTGAGCAGGCCCGGGCGTGTATGGAAAGGAAGGTTCTCATGAGTCCGCTTCCCGCACACCCCAATCTCGAGTACATAAAGAAGCAAGCAAAGCAGTTGCTGGCAGCTCAGCGCCACGGCATGGCGCAGTGTTGTTCCTTCTTCCGGTGCCTCCACCGGTTCGCCAGCTCCAGCGACCAAGAGATCCTGAGTGCCAAGGTAACGCTCGCCGAGGCTCAGTTCGTCCTTGCCATGCACTATGGCTTTTCAAGCTGGGCCAAGTTGGTCGAAGAAGTGCGATCGCGGCCGTCCGGCGACGCCAAATCACTGGAGGCGGTGGTCGAGAGGAGCGGAGTAGAGATCCCAGAGTACGCAGGCGCGGGTGTACCGCTGGCAGTTGTGGCCGCGCTCAACCACGCCGGCATCGAGATCGATTTCATGGAGTTCGCCGCAGCCAGTGGGTGGGCATTCAGCTTCGGGTACCGGTACGAGGATATCTCACCCGCCTTCATGGCGGTGCGCGGGAATCCCGAGTCAAATGGCCCAATGGAGGTGTTTGCGTTCCTGCCAAAGCAACTGGGATTCGACTATGAAATGGCGCGCACCCAGGAGGACCACGACAAGCTTTGGAGCTTTGTGAAACGACAGGTAGATGCGGGCACGCCCATCATGAGCGAGCACATGGATGGAGGGTTGATCACCGCGTACAGGGACCGAGAGGGCCAGCGCCAGCTCTTCTTTGACGCTACGGTCGCAACCGGCTGGATCGATTTGGACAAACTGCAACCATACGGGGTCTACACCTTGGTCAAACAGCGCGACTCAATGCCGAGCGACCAGATCCGTTCACTGGCCTTACAACGTGCCGTTGCCATGGGTGAAGCACCTGCTTGGAGGGGTGTGCCGCAGGGTACAGCGGCACTGCGCACCTACCTGGCAGACGTGCGTGACGAGACCAACGCTGCTGTGAGGTCTGGCTGCGGTCCTCGGCGAAGGAGCTGGACGGCGAGGCTCGAGCACTGGTTCTTGAGGCCGCTGACAACTATGGAGAGGCGTTCGCCTGTTACGATCGCTACCGAACTGAAGTGGGTGGGGGTGAACCAACGCGGCTCAGCCTAGAGGAGCGCGCTCGCACTCCGGATCGCATCGCTGTCCTTAGCGAGATTCTGGAGAAAGGGATCGAAGCGGAGACGGAGGGGTTGGGAGCGATGAGGCGTGCTGTGGCGGCGTAGGTATGAGCGTGCGGTCGGGTTTCGATCGCGACTACCCCCTTAATCCAGGCGAAAGAACGGGCCAACCTACTCGGCCAGCCCGTTCCGCGTCAATCCGCGGTCTTAGTCTGCGGCCTTCCTGTTCTCCGCGTTGAACTACGATTCACGTCTGCGGATTGGGGGGCCCGTCGGCGTTGAACATGTCGGCGGTAACCCTCCACGTGCCATCAGCTTGAATCTTCCAGATGGTCAGGTATTTGCCATCAATACTGATGGGACCGTCCGGGCCTTCCATCTTGATCTCGTAGGTGCCAATCGTGTAGCCTAGATCGCCTCCGTCAGCCACTTCCGCCGAGGCCGGACTCCAGGTGACGGAGAACCCGGGCATCGCTTCGAGTTCGGCTATCACGGCGCGAATGGCTTCCTTACCCTGCGCCAGCGGAGCATCGGGTGGCAGCAACTGGGCGTTATCGACCAGCCCGTCCACGAATGCGTCGGGCGGGCTCTCACTGACTGAGTAAGCCTCAAACCACGCGCGGTCCGCGCTAATCAGTGCGTTGCGCGCTGCCTCGAGGTCAACCTCGGGCTGAGGGCTGCAGCCAACCATCACTAGGAGCGTGACCGACGACAGAGAAGCGGTGATTCGCATGACTCTCTCCTTACTTAGTGTGAATGAACCTCGCCCTCCCTTGCTGAATACTGCTGCCACGGAATGCGGTGGGTCAAGAGACCGGGAGAGGCGTTCGGGTGTTACGATCGTTATCGATCTGAGGTCCGAGGGAGAGAGCCAACGCCGTTGAGCCTGCGCGAGCGCGCCCGCACTCCCGAGCGCATAGCAGTCATCGCCGATATTCTCGAGAAAGGGATCGTTGCGGAGACAGCGGGGCTGGCCGCGCTCAAGCGCGCTGTGGCAGCGTAAGAGTCTAATCCCTACAGAAGGCCAAGCCCCGTGAGCTGCCCGCGAAGATCCGCTGCGGAGCTGAACAGGACTGCTTGGAAGCCAATCTGGTTCGCCACCTCAACATTGGGAGGGTGGTCGTCGATGAATGCCACCTCCGCGGGGTGAAGCCCGTGCTCTCGCAGGAGAAGAGCGAAAAATTGTGGGTCGGGCTTGACAAGGCCCACCCTGCCCGAGATGAGGAGGCCCCGAAACCACTCAAGAAACGGGAAGAGACTGCGAGTAGCCTCGAACGTGTCGGCGCCCCAGTTCGAGAGAGCGTAGAGAGGAACCTCGCGCTCACGAAGCTCGCGAAGAAGCTCAACCGAATCCCGAATGGGAAATATCATCTCAACGAAGCGGTCGCGCCACGCCTCGATGAGTACCGTGTGCTCGGGGAATCGAGCAACGAGTTCGGCGATGCCTTCGTCAAGCGGCCGCCCGGCGTCTTGCTGGGCGTTCCACTCAGGAGTGCACACCGTCGACAGAAATTGCTCGACTGCGTCTTCCGTCGGGAGCAGCTTCCGATAGAGAAGCCGGGGATCCCAGTGGATGAGGACACCTCCGAGATCAAAGACCGCTGCGTTACAGTCTGCCATCGCCCCGCTTCCTAACTCCTGAATGTGCACACCCGCATATCTCCATTGTGCAGCGAGCCTCGCTGACTATTCCATCCGTTGTCCCGCTCCTGAGGACCTGCAAGTCACCTGCCATACGGGTCGTGGGTCATGGTTCGCAAGACGACCAAAGCCGTGTACCTCGATCATTACTATTCACATTTGAGGGTTGGGGGGACCGTTGGCGTTGAACATGTCGGCGGTTACCCTCCACGTTCCATCAGATTGCTTTCTCCAGACGGTGATGTATTTGCCGTCGATGCTGATAGGACCGTCCGGCCCCTCCATCTTCATCTCGTAGCTGCCAATCGTGTAACCCAAATCGCCTCCGTTCCCCACTTGCGCCGCTTCAGGACCCCAGCTGACAGAGAACCCGGGCATCGCTTCGAGCTCGGCAATCACGGCACGAATGGCTTCCTTACCCCGTGCCAGTGGAGTATCGGGTGGGAGCAGGTAGGCGTCATCGACCAGCTCATCGACGAATGCGTCGGGCGGGTTCTCACTGGCTGAGTAAGCCTCGAACCATGCGCGGTCGGCGCTCATCAATGCGTCCCGCGCCGCGTCGAGGTCGATCTCTGGCTGAGGGCTGCAACCAACCATCAATAAGAGTGTGACCGATGACAAAGAAGCGGTGATTCGCATGACTCTCTCCTTACTTGGTGTGGATGAACCTCGCCCTCACGTGTTGCATATTGCTGCTACGGAAAGCGGTGGTTGAAGAAGCCGCTGGATCTAGACGCCCAAGCCAAACGGGCCAGCCTATTCGGCCAGCCCGTTCCGCGTTCATCCGCGGCCATAATCCGGGGCCCTACTCCGGAGGAGGGACTCGAACCCCCGACCCGACGGTTAACAGCCGTCTGCTCTACCAACTGAGCTACTCCGGAATGTTACGCCATACCTCCCCCCCGCACCACACGGCGGCAGAGCGGTCCCACCCCAACTCACCCACAGGCGGCGGCCGTCCCACCCCCAAACTCCCAACCGCTGCAGCGCCGCAAGTTGGCAGGACGGGATTCTAATCTGGCCAATAAGGAGACGCAACCGATTCTCCATCCCAGCTTCCCTGCATCTCCTTCGCGGTGCCGCCCAGCCGCCCTGCTACGCCATCTCCCGTGCAAGACTCGCAGCCTCCGCCGTCTCGAGTACCTCCTTGAGATACAGCGCCGTATGGCTCCCTGATTCGGCCACTTCCTCGGGCGCCCCCTGCGCCACCACATGCCCTCCATCCGCCCCGCCGTCCGGACCCATGTCGATGACCCAGTCCGCGCGTTTGATGATGTCCATATGGTGTTCGATCACGACGACTGTGTGGCCGGCGTCGACTAGCCGGTCGAGCACCTTGATGAGCGTGCGCACGTCATCCACGTGGAGGCCTGTGGTTGGTTCGTCCAGAATGTACAACCGCCGCTCGCGCTTGCGCTTAGCCCTCGCCAGCTGGCGGGCGATCTTGAGGCGTTGGGCCTCCCCGCCGGACAGGGTGGTAGCCGGTTGGCCCAACCTGAGATAGCCGAGCCCTACCTGTTGCAGGAACCACAACGTCTTTCCCAGGCGCTCCTGCTGGCGGAATCTGATGATTGCCTGATCCACCGTCATGCTGAGCACGTCCTGGATGGACAGCCCGCCCACCTTGACCTCCAACACCTCGGGCTCGAAACGCGAACCTTCACAGGCTTCACAGGGAATGAACACGTCGGCCATGAAGACCATCTCGATGTGGAGGTGCCCGGCACCCTCGCACTCGCGGCAGCGTCCACCACCCGTGGCATTGAAGCTGAAGGTGGTTGGCGTGTATCCCCGGGCGCGAGCCAGGGGCTGGGCCGCAAACAGGGTGCGGATCTCATCGAAGGCACGTACGTAGGTCACCGGGTTGGATCTCGGGGTGCGCCCGATTGGTGACTGGTCGATCAACACGACGTCGTCCAACTGCTCGTGCCCGCTCAGGGTGTCTACATGTCCGACCGGCTCTCCCAGGTGTTCCTTGGCGCCATGAGCACCTTTGAGGCGGGCCGCAACTTGCCTATAAAGGATATCGTGTACCAGGGTCGACTTGCCGGATCCGGAAACGCCGGTGACCACGGTCAGAGTCTCCAACGGAACCGAGACATCCACGTTTTCCAGGTTATGGAGCCGCGCACCCCCAACATTGAGCCAATGGGGGCCGGCCACTCTGCGCGTGCTGGGCACCGCGATTCGCTTCGTGCCGCTCATGTACTTGCCAGTCAGCGTACCCTCGAACTCGGCCCCGTTCATAGACCCGGAGTAGACCAGATCCCCGCCACTCTCTCCACTTCCGGGTCCAAGCTCGATCATGTGGTCGGCAGCGCGAATGGCGGATAAGTCATGCTCCACCACGACCACTGTGTTTCCGGCCGCACACAGTTTTTCGAGCAGATCGAGCAGCCGCCCCACGTCTCTGGGGTGGAGTCCAATTGATGGCTCATCGAGCACGTAGAGCGTGTCGACCAGGCTCGATCCGAGGGCGTTGGCCAAAGAGATCCGTTGTGCTTCACCACCCGACAGTGTTCGGGTCAGCCGGTCGAGTGAGAGGTAACCCAACCCCACATCGCACAAGAACTTAACTCGGTCGTCCAACTCCCTGAGTATCGTCGCGGCGACCCCTCTCTCGAATGGAGTCAGTTCGAGCGTCGCGAGCCACGCCGCTATGCCATCAGCCGTCAGAGCGCCGACCATGCCCATCGATGACCCGCCAACCCGCACCGAAAGGGCTTCCGGGCGCAGGCGGGCGCCGTCGCAGTCGGGACAGGTGTTGGCCCGCTGATACTGTCGCAAGAAGACCCGGATGTACTGCTTGTAACGTTTTCTCTCGAGACCCCGTAGAAAGGGGAAGACACCGACGAAGCGACCAGACTTCCCGTACAGCAGCAGTCTCTTGTGCTTGGCTGGGAGGGATTCCCAAGGAACGTCGAGAGCTATTTCTTGGCGGCTTGCGACATCCCGTAGTTGCCGGCGCTTGCCGGTATAGCGCGGCTTGGTCCAAGGATCGAGCGCCCCCTGGTAGAGCGTCCGGTCCGGGTCGGGTACTACCAGAGATTCGTCATACTCCAGGACTGCCCCGAATCCGTTGCAGGCAGGGCAGGCCCCTCGAGGGTTGTTGAACGAGAACAGCGTCGGGCTCAGCTGTAGTGCCGGGGTGTCGCACCTTGTGCAACGTGCCTGCTGTGAGAACCGCAGCTGCCGGTCAGTGATGACTATCTCGGCTTGGCCGTCGCCCTCTGCAAATGCCAGAGCCACCGAATCGGCGAGACGGGCGCGATTGGCACTCGAGACCTCAAGCCGGTCGACGGCTACCAGGACGCCGTCCGAGTCTAGCTTGACGCTAGCGGGCAAGTCATCGAGGCGGTGAACCGTGCCGTCTCGCAGGACACGAACGAACCCCATCGCACGGAGGTTCTCGAGAATGAGATCGTGGCTCACCTTGCTCGAACGGGGAATGGCAAAGGTGACGATGACCGTCGCAGCCTCCTCCTCATCGAGCATGCGATCGGCTACTGTCGTTGGCGAATCCACTATGACGGGGGCGCTGCAGACGTGACAGTACTGTCTGCCCACGCGGGCCCACAGGAGCCGCAGGTAGTCATAGATCTCGGTGGCCGTGCCAACCGTGGAACGGCTGGACGAAGTCGGGTTCTTCTGCTCAATGGCAACCGCAGGCGAGATGCCGTCCAATCGGTCTATGCTGGGCCGGGACAGTCGCTCGAGGAACTGCTTCGCGTAGCTGGAGAGGGATTCGACGTAGCGCCGCTGGCCCTCGGCATAGAGAGTGTCGAAGGCAAGGGAACTCTTGCCGGATCCCGAGGGCCCCGTGATCACTGTGAGAGCACGCCGCGGGATTTCGACGGTGATGCCCTTCAGGTTGTGTTGGCGAGCTCCGTGGATGACGATCGAGTCGGGCGGCATGAGGTGAAGCATACCCGGGACCCTCTGTCGCCAACAAGACCGACATTGACGTCCCCGTCCATCTGGGCGTAGGTTGGCCAGCCCATGGCATCCACACTGGCACCGCGTGTACTCCGTCGGGGTTTAGAAATCTTCGCCGTGATATCCCTGCTCGGATTCGCGGGGATGCTTCTCTACGGCAATAATCTCGAACAGTTTGCCAAAACGATGGTGTCGCTCAAGTGGGGCTGGGTCTTGGTGGGGCTCCTCTTGGCTTCGCACGACTGGTGGGGAGGGGGGCTGCGGGCCTACGTCATGGCGAGGCATGTACATCCCAAGACGCCGCTCAAAGGGTGCATATTGGCCGGCGGCATGGCTACCTGGGGGGGGTATCTCACGCCTTCCCAGACCGGTGCGGGGCCGATGCTGATCTACACGATGAACCGCTATGGGGTGCCGCTGCCGGAGGCTATGATTGCCGCCTTGATGACATTCGTCGCGACAGTCGTTTTCTATACCGTCGCCGGTCCGGTTGCCGTATTCCTCGGGGCCGGGCAATCGCTGGCAGAGCACGGTGTGCTGGGTCAGAGCATAACGCTGAACGACCTGTTTCGAATGAGTCTGGGTGGGTTCATCGGTGTAGGATTTGTGATCCTGTTGTTGATCGCGTTCCCGGGGTTTGCGCGGCGGATTGCGTGGCGGTTGGTGGGACGCCTGAAGAAACGTGGCAGCGAGAGCTTGGCGGCGAGAGTGGTCAAGATCGAAGGCGGCATAGACAGAGCCCACCATTCGATTGTTGCGTTTACCAAGGGACGGGGTTGGGCAGCGTTGGGACTGGGTGTGTTACTCACCGGAGCCGCCCAGGCAAACAGGCTGCTGGCAGGATACGTGGTGCTGCGAATGCTCGATATCCAGGCCCCGTTCGTTGATGTGCTGCTGCTCCAGACTCTTATTGTGTTTTTGCTCTATTTCGCACCAACTCCCGGGGGTTCGGGCTTGGCGGAGCTGCTCTCAGCAGCGGTGATGTCAATCTACGTTCCTCGGGAACTGACGCCTTCATACATACTTCTGTGGAGGATGGTAGTGAGCTATCTAACGGTCGGATTCGGCTCGTTCGTTTTTTGGAGTTGGCTGAGGGGTGCTGGCAGCCGGTCGGCCAACTCTTTGCAGGAGCAGGAAATAACCCCGAATGCCCCTTAGGTGTCGAGTTGCAAGCCCCTGGGCCGTGGGGTAACTTTGGCGCTTGGCACTGCGCGAGAGGGGAACTATTGAATGTCGTACCTTGAGATCGATGGTCGCCGCCATCCAATTCCGGCGGGTGAGGTGACTGTCGGCTTCGACGCGTTGAATCAGATTGCGCTGGGTGGGGAAGAGGTGCAGTCGAAAGGTGCGATCCTTCAAGGTTTGCCAGACGGTCAGGTAGCAATTCGTAGGGCCGATTCGGATACAGAGATCTTGGTGAACGGGGTTCGCCTCGGACCTCAGCCGACACCGCTCCTTCACGGTGACAAGATCGACATCGCCGGGTGCGAGTTGTTGTTTGTGGATGACAGAAGGAGTGGGAGCACATCATTCATTCAGGCGATTGACCCGGGTGGTGCGCCACCGGTAGCCGAGAAACCTGCCAGTGGGGCGGCGACCACAGGTACTGGAGGTAGGCTGGTGTCCCTGACCGACGGACGTGAGTACGCGGTCGAAGGAGGATCGCTGCTGATCGGGCGTGAGGCAGGGTGCGACGTGGTTATTGACAGCAAGAGCGTGTCACGCAGGCACGCTGAAATCGTAGCAACACCCAAAGGGTACCTCTTGATCGACAGCAGCACAAACGGGACGTTTCTGAATGGGGAGAAGATCGCGGGCCAGCATCTGTTGGCGCGGGCCGATGTCCTGCGTTGTGGTGACTATGAGTTCAGGTTCTACGCCGATGTGTTGCAGGAACCGGAAGCCGCTGCAGTAGGGCAGGAAGATCGGGCACCGGCAGCACGGCCGGCGCCGGAGCCTCTGCAGCCCGCAGCTAGCGAACCGGCGGCACCGGTCGAACCTACCCCTGGCCCTCCGCCTGGAGCTGAGCAACAGCTACAGCACACGCTGCACGGAATCCCGGCAGTGCCGAGGCCCAAGCCTGTGGAGAAGGCTCCACCGCCGGTTGGCGCCGGTGCACCACCACATAAGAAGGGCCCGCTCGCGGCCTTGCGCAGTATTAGAGATAAGGTTAGGCCACCCCGGCAGAAACCACCTCCAGAGCCCCCTCCGCTGGGTGCCGAGAGTCGGCTTGCGAATACGATGCACGGAATTCCGATTACGCCCCAGCCTCATCCGGCACAGCCCCCTGGCGCGGCGCACCGGCTCCAAGACACAATGCACGGGATTCCGATTCCAGATGCGGAGCAGTCGACACCGCCCGAAGCTGAGAGCATATTGCCAACACAGGGTGAACAAGAGAAGGCAGACTCCACGAAGGCCGCGGCCGACGCACCCTTGGCTATGTTCGTGGTGCGCTCGGGTCCGACCAAGGGACAGCGTCTGACTGTGCGGTTTCCGGTGGTGAACATCGGGCGAGCCGACTACAACGACATCGTGCTGCCTGACGAGAGCGTGTCCACGGTGCACGCGAAGTTGCAGCGCCGCGAGGGTGTCTGGGTTCTGGTAGACGAGGCATCGACCAACGGCACGATCGTCGACGGCCAAAAGATATCGGGAGAGACAGTATTGGCGCCTGGTGCCATCGTTCGGTTTGGAACGGTACAAACCGTTTTCGAGCCGACCGATGACTCCGCTGAAGTGCACAAGGGGAGTGCGACGAAAGTGATTCAACCTATTCATTTTCCGCCGCCGGCAGACCCGCGGCGCTCTGACCCTTCGTCCTCGGATTAGAAGCTTGACTCACAACGTTCAGTATACGTGCGCTGGTCGCACCGATGTGGGGATCATCCGGTCCGGGAACGAGGATAACTACCTCATGCTTCCGGAGCAGGGCATGTTCGTCGTGGCCGATGGCATGGGAGGACATGCGGCGGGTGAAGTGGCAAGTGAAATGGCGGTGCAGACGATAGCGCGCGGGTTGAGAGGTGTGGTTGGCAAATCGGAGAGTGAGGCTACTCAGTTGATGCGCCGGGCCATCCACGAGTCCAATTCCGCGATCTTTCAGCGTACCGTGGATGAACCGGAGAAGCGGGGGATGGGCACTACGGCCACGGCGATGGTGATCAATGGGCCTCGGTACATAGTGGGGCAGGTGGGTGACAGTCGCGCGTACTTGTTGCGAGGCAGCAAGCTCGCCCAGGTCACCAAAGATCACTCTTACGTGCAGGAGCAGGTCGATGCCGGATACCTGACTCCGGAACAGGCTCGTACCCATCCGTACAGCAACGTCATAACCAGGTGTGTAGGCGCAAACAGCGACGTCGTACCCGACATCTACGTCGGAACACTCAAGACAGACGACCTGTTCCTTTTGGCCTCAGACGGCCTTACAGGCATGCTCGAGGACCACGAGTTGCTGAGCATCCTCGCGGCAGACAGCGCACCGGCTGTGTTGGTCGATTCACTGGTTACCGAGGCCAACCGCAGGGGTGGGCTGGACAACATTACGGTTATCGTGATTCGGGTTGACGCGGTCGAGGGAGACGGTTAGCACGTCGACGGGACGGCCCGGGCGATTGACAGAGGGGCCAAATGCCGAGGCTCTAGGTGTGGTTGCAGCGGATCACCTGGGGCCTTTGTTGTATGCCTTGGAGTTGTGTGCGGTATCGATGGATGAGGCGAATAGACTGGAGGACGCACGCTATTACAGGGCGCTGGCGGCTAAACTGGCAGATGCAGGTGGGTCCGCGCGGAGGGAGGAGTAGGCGCGGCTGAGCTAGGTAACTGCAGAAAGCAACGGCATGTTGCGCTCTAGTCCATCCCGAACCTCTTCGCCACTGCGCTCGGCTAGGGCCAACAGTACACTGGGTTCCAGCCTCAACGGCTCAGCTGCGAAAACGCGCAACCGGCGCGCGCTGGTGTGCAACTCACTACTGACCCGCCGAATCCCCAACCACTCTGTACCTCTCTCCCTTCCCATTAGCTCCGTGCTACCGTCGCGTGTGAGCACGGGTAGATCAACAGCAAGCATTGCTGGTTTCTTGGGGAAGTCGAGCAATAGATCACCCGGTTGTTGCCCCTGCTCGCAGGCGAGCCTGTCTTCCACCTGTTCTAGCAAAGTGGGATCCTCAGATATCCAGCTGCCGCCCTCCGGGGATAGCTGGGCGGCTGGAACGTCCACCAATCTCTTGTACAGACGTCGGCGTCTCAGGCGAGTGGCAAGGGGGGCGTCCGGAAGCTTGTGTAGTACCTCCATTAGTGCTTCGTCCGTACTGTGAGCTATCCACTCGGCTTCCAAGTCTCCGCGCTGAATCGCTCTCCGTACCAGGCGCTTGAACATGGCAGTCGCGCTGCGGACCGCGTGATGCCAATAGACGTTGCGGTACATCTGATACTTGGCGAACAACAGCGATTCCAATGCGCTCACTCCCTTTTCGTGGACCGCTACGGTCTTGGAATCGCCTGACTGAACTAGCGTGATCGAGTTGATGAGCCGGTCCACGTCTACTGTTCCGTATGGTACTCCACACATTTTGGCGTCCCGGGTGAGGTACTCGATCTTGTCGAGATCGAGCGATCCCGATACGAGTCCCTGGAGTGGGCTCGGGCTACTTCCCGTAATGAGGGCTATCAGTCGTGACTCGACGTCATTGATCCCCGTACCCGACAGCACGGCCTGGAGTCCCTCATGACTAATGTGCTTGGCGGCGAGAGTTTCGTGCGACGGCAGGCCAGCTTCTTCCAGTGAGTGAGAGAAGGGGTAGTGACCAACGTCGTGCAAGAGAGCCGCCAACCGGACCAGCACGATTTCGTCTGCGTCAATTTCGTTCAGCTCGCCGCGTTCGCGGAGCAAAGCCAGGGTACGGCGCGCCAAGTGGTAAGCTCCCAACGCGTGTTCGAACCGCGTATGGGTCGCCCCCGGGTAAACTAGGAACGCATGTCCGAGTTGCCGAATGTACCGGAGGCGCTGGAACGGCTCACTGTCGAGCACGCCCAGCGCCTCCGCGTCGATCCTGACGTTATTCCAGAGTGGATCTCGAATTACTTCGAAATCACCCGCTGTTGCCATGATAGCCCACGCCTATGAGATCGGCCCCGCTTTGCGCACATCTTCGAGAACCTGGTCGGCATAACGCTCAAAGCTCTGACGGAACATCTCAGCTAGCTGTTGCGCTTGAGCGTCATACTTATTCGGGTCGGACCAAGTGGATCTTGGGTCCAGCACATCAGAAGGCACTCCTTCGATCTTCGTAACGGCATGGACGCCGAACACAGGATCGGGTCGTGTAGGTGCATCATCGAGACTGCCGTCGAGAATGGCGCGCACCATAGCGCGT
>JBDGZZ010000103.1:0-12711 GCA_039588335.1 Gemmatimonadota bacterium
GAACGGCTTGGAAAACCGGGGCTTCGCAACGGGCTCCGCTATCTCCGGAGCTGGCGGACTCTGCATCGCCGGCGCCGCCGTGTTCGGTATGACCGGCTGGTCTATTTCCGGAACTTCGATGGGCAGTGGATCGAATTCGAGGTCGGTCTTGGCCACCTCCGGTACGATATGGCCGATTGACGACGTGGGTCCAGCAGGAACCGCTTCCGGTTCTGCAGGCTGATCAGCAACCTCCAGCTCGAAAGCCGGCGGCACCGTTCCCGTCGCGGGCGCTATGTCCGGCACGACTGGCGCTGATTCTTCCTGGGGTTCGGGCTGCGGTTCGGCTGCAGGCGCCGCAACCGCCAGCGGGGCCGGATCTTCGCGCTGATGAGTAACCGGGAACACCGACCCACAGGTGGCACAGGATGCCCGCACACCTTCGTCGGGCACCTTTGCGGGATCGACTCGATAGAGCGTCTCACAAGACGGGCAGCGTACGTTCATGCTACGATCTCCGGTATCCGCGTCCCATCAGGCCCGGTCAGAGTCCTTTCTACGGTCGACTACGAACACCGACCCGGGCAAAGTCTTGGCATACATCTTCATCTCCGTCGCGGTTTCGCTCACCTCTGCCGGGTGGCTGAACCGGCGGTGCTCATTCGTGACGATGCCGATCGACAGTGTCATCAATGGTACGCGATGCAAGTGTCCGCGTCGATCCTTCCCAAAGAAATAACCAGCCCTACGGTCCTGAATGCTGTATTGGTACGGGATCAGAGCGTCGAACACAGATACTATTTCGCTACATGTCTCCTGCACGCGGTCTAGCGGTAGGATGACGATGAAATCATCACCGCCTATATGACCCACGAAACCGTCACGCGGACACAGCCCTTTGACCACGTCGCGTATGATTCGTGATACTATCAATATGACGCGATCGCCGTCGTAGTAGCTATAACGATCGTTGAACTCTTTGAAATGATCGAGGTCGGCGTAACATATCGCGAACAGGGCGCCGGTGTCGAGTCGCGATTTGATCTCACGCTCTATCTCAGTGGTTCCCGGCAACCGAGTCGAGGGATGCACCGCTACATTTCGCTCGGTTCGGTACAGCAACACATCCAGTCGACTGCGTTGCTCGGCTGGCTCGAACAGAGGCGTAATCACCTCGTCCGCTCCCACCTCGAACCACTCACGCACCTGCTCAGTGGCGTGATTGCCAGCCACGAACACAATGGGGACTATTGCACTGAACGCATCACCTTTCAGTGATTGACACAGCGCCGACCCATCTGATCCGGCTCCGTCCGCATCGATTACTATGAGTAGCGGCGGACTTCTCCGAGCGACTGTCTCCAAATCGCTGCGATCGGAAAAGCTAATAACCGAGAATGGCTTCGTTCCCAGCCAGCCTGAAATCAGATCGGGTAGGTCGCGCTCAGCGGGCGAGTAGTAATGTACCGTAGGACGCGTCCGCACCGATTTCCCTTTGTTCTCGTAATTGTATGTAGCGCTAAAACTTACGAGCGCCCAGTGGAGAAGTCAATTAAGCCGCTCCCCGAACCGTTTCTACCCTAAAACTGGACCCGCACCCCGATCTGTGCCGCCAATCCGCCGCCGTTTCCGGGTTGGCGCAGCAGACTGGATTGGACTTGCACCGACCTGCCATTCTGGCTCAGCCGATAGGATGCGAGAGCATCGACTGCACTTATCAGGTGATTGGCAAGGAGCAACCCCAGGTATTGCGTGGAGCTACGAAAGGCGTCGTCACTTCGCTGGATGGACTGCTGGTACAGATCCAGCTCCAAACCGGCGTCTCTCCACGACCACTGAAAATTGGGTCCTATAGCACGACTGCTATAGAACTCCAGGGCCCGCTGGTATTCCAACGATGTGGTGTCGGGGATCCCGGGATCTTCCAGGAACGTCTCCCGCGCGAGCTTCCAGATACTGCCGTTATAGGTCGTCTCGTCGGTCGGGGGTACTAGCGTGGGCCCCGGATCGGAGTCGAAGGGGCCACTCTCGATGAACCGCTCCATTTGTTCGAAATACTCGAATGTCGTATCCCGCCGCGCGGGTGCAAAAGGAGCACGGGCCACGCTAAATGCCAAGTCGAGATACCGGTCCCGCTCGCTAACGCCTTCGCCGTTCGTCGCGAGGAATTGCACTATGAGGAATATTTCAACGGCGAGGTAGACCGCCCCTCTCTCCTGCCCCGCCATCAGCTGGCCGCTTCCCGGGATGATGGCTGACGAAATGGGTCTGATCCAACCCGGAGATTTCAACGTGTCCAGATCCACACCGAACGACGCCGGAAGCACCGTCTGCTGCGACACCGCCGGCCCCGGGGCTTGGGATACAGCCGGTACTGCCACAAGAAGCAGAAACAGGGAGATCGGCCACGAGCGCGCACCCATCTTACGGGTTGGCTCTCACGCTGATGTGGAGTGGCTCATCGAAGCTCGACGACACGAAAAACACGCGCGCAACGTCTACAGCGATCCGTCCGAACCGGAGCCCCACACCGACCGACGGCCCGCGGCTCTGGGAGTCGAGGAACGCGTAGCCAGCCCTGAACCGGACGAAATCCTGGAATCCGATGTCAATACCCACACGCGGCTCGGGACTGTTGTATTGACCCAATCGGTCGTCGATGTCGAAGAGGAAGCGGGCGTCCAGCCGCTGTTCCGTTCCGCTGAACGCGGGTAACAAGACGGTGTAAACGGCCCCGAGCTGCACTCGCGTCGGCAGCGGATCGGCCTGCTCCTCGTTCTTGAGCTGAAGATCGAACCCGAGATGGCGGATCACTAACCCCAACTTCAGCCGGTCTTCCTTCCCAAAATCATACTGCGCCCCTATATCGATGGCGTGCGTCGTGCCCGAAATCGACGGAAACGCGGCACACTGTCCCGTGCAGTCCTGGCGTAGCTGAATGAGCTTGTAGCTCAATCCAAAATGCAGTTGTCCGGCTATCGTGGTGGCGTAAGAGGCGAGTAGCTCGATGTTTTTCGGCGAGATCTTCCCTACTGGGACACCAGGTCCCCCAACTACGTCTTGCGAGCCGAAGTCCACCACGTAAGCTGAGGCCCCAAACACACCGAGACGACTCACCGCAAAATACGCTGAGAGGACCGTGTTTTCGGAAACGAACGTGCTGGCGTAATGGACGGCCAGCTCGGTTCTCGCCAAGTAGGCAAGGCCGGCTGGATTCCAGAAAGCCGCTTCACTAGTTCCACCGTCAGCCGCGCCGGCCTGACCTATGGCAGTGGCCCTGGCTCCAACTGGGAAAAGCAGGAACGGAGCCCCGAATCGCTCCTCAGGCTCTTGGTCCTGGGCATTCAGCGGCGCTGTTGCCGCTACCAGGATCACGGTAGCGATCAGGTTAAAAAGGCTTGGCCTCATCGATTAGCATGATCGGAATGCCCTCGTCCACCGTGTAGATCAAGCGGCACTTCTGGCAAACGAGTTCTTCGTTCGGTTCGGTACGATAATCCAGGCCGCCTTTGCACTTGGGACAAACGAGAATCTCTAGTAGGTCTGCAGGGATGGTCATTTGCGCCCCTTCTGGTTCGAGGTGACCGGGTGACCGAGCATCTGGAGAGCACGTGAGTCACCACGCCACTTCGCCAACACCTTTACCCAAAGGTCCAGGTAAACGCTCTCTCCCATGAGTTCCTCGATCTTGCTGCGTGCCAGCTCACCCAGGGCTTTGATCGTGGCCCCGCGCTTGCCAATTAGCATCCCCTTTTGGGAAGCACGCTCCACATAAAGAGTCACACGAATATATACCGGGCTGGTTCCCTCTCGAAACTCATCCACCTGAGCTGCCGTCGCGTAGGGCAATTCCTGCTCCAGCAACTCGAAAACCGCTTCACGGACTGCTTCAGCTGCGAAAAAGCGCAAATTCTGCGTGCTCAGGTCGTCCGCGGGGTACATGAAAGGGCCGGTCGGAGCGTGTTCCCTGCACCACTCCAGCAATTCCGTGACGCCTGCTCCGGTGATGGCCGAAACCGGGAATACCGTCCCTTCCACCTCCGACCCGCGGAATTGTCCGCCCACCAAGTCGATCTTCGTCAGTACCGTTGCCAGAGGCTTGCCTGTCTGGCGCAGGTTCGGTGCCATCTCGATCAAGGGTTCGGGATCGCCGGCGTTTGCCGGATGCAGGTGCAATACGACATCTGCATCTCTCACAGCCCCGGCCGCTGACTCCACCATGGCGGTTTGCATCAGGTTTCCCGGATCGAACAGACCGGGGGGGTCGATGAAGACGAGCTGCGTGTCGTCTTGAGTCAGAATTCCCCTGACTACGTAACGTGTCGATTGCGGCTTCGAGCTAGTGATCGCGAGCTTCTCCCCCACGATACGATTCAGCAACGTCGACTTGCCTGCGTTGGGCCTTCCAGCAAGCGCAACGATGGCAAAACGTGTGGGGGGCGATGATGACATGGGAGATTCCCGAAGTTAAGCCGGAAACGAGAAGCGGGAAGAGCAGCACCGCTCTTCCCGTCCCCCTCATTGGACCTTGCCTCCGCAGCCGGCTATCCTGCGTCGCCTTCTTTCATCATACATGTATGCATGGCTTGTGCGGCGACCCGCCCCTGCGCTACTGCTGTCACCACCAGATCGGGCCCCACAACGTCGTCACCTCCGGCAAAGACGTTCGCGCGAGACGTGACCCCCGTCGCCTCGTCAATTGTGATCAGCCCCCAGTCATGAGTCTCCAATTCCGGCGTGGTTTCACCTACGAGCGGATCGGGCCAGTAGCCCAAGGCCAGGATCACCGTATCGACCGGTAGTGTGAAGGGAGCCGTGCCGGTTGGCACGGAACGGCGCCGGCCGGATTCGTCCGGATCGCCCAGTTCCATTTCCATACACTCCAAATGGGTGACCCTACCCGCATCATCTCCCATGAGCGTGACCGGCTGCGTGAGCCATCTGAACTGCACGCCTTCCTCTCGCGCGAGGGTGCGATCCTTTTCGTTCCCGGGCATTTCCGCTTCTGTCCTGCGGTAGACACAGGTGACTTCCCGGGCACCAAGGCGGACCGCTGTACGCACGCAATCCATGGCTGTATCTCCACCTCCTATGACAGCCACGCGATCGCCTATCTCAGGTCGTTCCTTCAGTTCAGGGGGGCGTAGTTCCTCATCTACGTTTGCTCTGATCAAGAACGGCGTCGCCTCATATACACCCTGCAAGTCCACTCCAGGAGCGTCCAGTTTCGCTCCTACACCGGCACCCACGCCAAGGAAGACGGTTTCAAACCCCTCATCCAGCAGATCATCCACACTCAGATCTTCACCGATCCTGGTGTTGAATTTGAACTCGACGCCGAGGCTCTCGACGTGTTCGACTTTGTCGTCGCTCAGCTTGTGGTCCATTTTGAACTTCGGAATACCATACCGCATGATCCCACCACCCGCCGGCCATGAATCGAATACTGTCACCGCGTGCCCCATCTGTGCCAGCAGCTCCGCCACCGTGAGACCGGCAGGACCGGCGCCCACCACTGCCGCTCTGTGTCCGCTGGCAGGATTCGTCTCCGACGGAAATCCCGAATGACTCTTCAGGTAGTCCGCCACAAAGGCCTCTAGGCGCCCGATCGGGACAGGTGATTTCCCTTTCTTGATATAGATACAAGAGCCCTCACACTGGATGATCTGGGGACATACCCGTCCACACACCTCAGACATGTTGCTGGTGAGTCGAAACACCCTGGCAGCGTCTTCGAACTCGCCGTGCTCTAGCTGCCAGAGCGCGAGGGGTATGTCGTTGTGAAGGGGACATGCCTTGACACAAGCCGCTCCGGGACACTGAATACACCTCCTAGCGGCCTCCTTCGCAGAATCTTCATCGTACGAGAGGTAGACTTCGTCGAAGTTGTTGACTCGTTCCGCCGGATCCTGTTTCGGGATCACGGTATCCGGTAATGCCAGCCGCTCCTTCCGGTTTATCTCCTTTGGACTCGGCTTCGGCAACATGCTAGCTCTCCTCCTTGGCTGATGCCTGGCTGAACGAATGAACGATCTCCTTTACCCGCTGAACGACGGCAGGTATCGAGTCATGCACAGCTTCACTCATCAACCCTCCAACGGTTCTCACATCACTCCCTTCGACCGCTACAATGACCAACTCGACTGGAACTCTGAGATCGAGCATCCGTCCCAGTTCCAGTCCTTCGAAGAGGCCTATGTAGTGAGGCGACCCGCCGGAGACCTGTTTCACGTCCTCCTCGCACACGACGTACACGGTTCCCGGAGGGGCAGTCCCGGTCATCACGGTGTCTACCACCACCATGCGACGGGCATCGAGCAAGTACTCCATCAATCCGAACCCGGTTTCCATCGTGTCGATCACTTCGATCTCGTCGGGTAACGTCTCACGCACCCTATCGGCGACGACGATTCCCAAGGCGTCATCGGCCAACAGGTCGTTTCCCAGACACAAGACCCTGATCGGCACAGAGATTCCTCCTCCCGCTTCGGTGTCGTACGCGGGAGAATGATGCGGAGAGCGGCTACCCTCGGTGGACGCTCCCATCGAGGTCCCGCCGTAGTGTTGTCAACGTCTCACCACTGGTGTCGCGCACCCTTATCGCGAGCGGCATGCTTCCCGGAAGCGAGTGAGTGGCACAGGCGTGGCAAGGATCGTACGCCCTGAAGGCCATCTCGACTTCGTTGAGTATTCCGTCTGTGACCTTGCCATCCTTGATCAGCCCTTTAGCCGCCTTCTCGACACTCATGGCAATGCGGGCCGCGTTGTTCTGCGTAGCAACTATCAGATTCGCCTTGGTGATCACACCGCGCTCGTCAGTGGTGTAATGGTGGAATAGAGTCCCACGAGGCGCTTCCACGATTCCAACGCCGTCGACTGGTGTTTCAGTCGGCAGGGTCCGCACGTTTGGATCGGTGAGTTCGGGGTCGGCGGCGAGTTCCTTCATCCGCTCTGCCGCGTAGATCAGCTCAACCACCCTCGCCCAGTGATTGGCCAGCGTGTGATGTACGGGTTTACCGAGCGTATCGACGTACTTTTCGTACGCCTCCTGTGCCACCGGAGTTGCCATGCCTTCCGTCACATTGAGCCGCGCGAGTGGCGCTACCGAGTAGACCCCGCTATCCGCACCATCCGTGAATCCCTTCCAGCCGACCTTCTTCAGATAACAGAACTTGACATAGCTCCAAGGCTCAACATGCTCGGCAATCTGGTTGAGATAATCCTGCGGCGTGAAGTTCGCGATTTCTTTACCTTCAGGCGAGATGACGCGAATTGTACCGTCGTAGAAATTCACACGGTTCTTCTCGTCTACCTGCCCCATGTAATAGGTCCGATGAGTGAACGCGTCCGATACGATCATGTCGACGTAACCTGTGTTCTTGAGAACTACGTCCTCGAAGATCTGCAACGTGAACTTGCCGAACTCGACCGCGTCGGCGGCGACTCTCCGGAACCGCTCCTGATGCTCCGGAGTCATTCGCTTGGCGATGCCACCGGGCAACCCCAGAACAGGGTGCACCACCTTGCCACCGAGGAGCGTGATTAGCTCGCGCAACTCACGGCGCATCGCGATGACTTTCTTACCGATCTCAATGCCCACCTTCCCTATGACACCCAGCACATTTCGCTCGGCCGCCGGCGCCTCAGGACCGACCACGAAATCCGGACCGCCCAGGAAATAGAAGTGGAGCGCATGATCTTCCACCATGAACGTGCTGTAGATCAGCTCGCGGATCTTCTTGGCTGCGGGTGGCGGATCGACCATATACAAGTCGTCCAATGCCTTGGTGCCTGCCATGTGATGCGCGGTGGGGCACACACCACATATTCTCGAGGTGATCTGCGGCATGTCTTCGGAGAGTCGACCCTGCGCGAACCGCTCGAAGCCACGCAGTTCCGGAATCTGGAAGAAAGCCCGGTCTACGTTGCCCTGTTCGTTGAGAAAGATGTCGATCTTCCCGTGTCCTTCCAAGCGGGTAATAGGATCAATCGTGATCCGCCTCCGCATATATGCGTCTTTTGCCTGTTGTTCGGCTCCATCCCATGCTTCTTGAACGGGCTTACTCATGGCTGATTATTCCTCTCTATTGCCAATAACAGTCACGCACTAGCGCATCCACGGGCACTACTTGCTCCGAACGCAGGCCAGTACGGGTGTGATCGGTACCAGTTCCCTGCCAATTCCCAGACGTTTCTGTCCGATTCCAAACGCGAGTCCCATGAGCTGAGTGAAATACATGATTGGCAGCGATATCTCTTTGTCGAACTCCCTGTTGATCTCTGCCTGATAGCACTCGAGGTTGATCTGACACAGAGGACATGCAGTCGCGATCACATCCGCCCCTGCGTCTATCGCCCCCTGCAGAAGACTGTCCACCATTCCCAGTGCAGCCTTCCGGTTGGTTGCGATCAACGAGCCTCCACAACAACGCATCCGAAACGGATAGTGCAGCGGCTCCGCCCCCAGGGCAGATATCAAGGCCTCGAACAGTCGGGGCGCCCTCGACTCTTCCACATCTGCGCCGTTCTTGCTTGGAGGCGTGGCATGGCAACCATAATACGCAGCCACCCGCAGGTTCTTGAGTGGACGTTTCGCCCGCTGTTTGATGGTGTCCAGGCCGACCTCATTCACGAAGACCTGCATAAGGTGATGGACCTGGATGCTACCACCGTAGTGCAGATCATCCTCTTCCATCGCCCAATTGAGGTGTTCCGCCAAATCGGGATCACTCTTCAAGTGAGCGTTCGCGATGTAGTGGTTCTTGTAACAGCCACTACATGGAGCAACCATATCGAGCTGCTCCTTCTCCGCTATCGCCAGATTGCGCGCACAGAGCGTCTGGGCTAGCAGTTCGTCGATATGGGAGTAATAAGTGGCACCACAGCAATTCCAATCCTTTATCTCTATCAGGTCCACTCCAAGCTTCGCTGCAGTCTCGACTGCGGAGACGTGATAGCTGGCAGCCATCGTTTCGAGCGAACAGCCGGGGTAGTATGCGAACTTTTTCATGCTATACCTTCCAAGGGAATGATCCGGCTCAACATCCGGCGGAACTTATCAACCCTTTTTATCTTCGATGGAATCAGCGGCAGTCTGCCTTTGCTCAGGAGCTTCAATCCCATCTGGACTTCTCGCAGCAGACCTTGAAATCCGCCTTCCAGGATGAATGCAGGTGCATATCCTGGTTCGTACGACTTTCCCGTTCTGAGTATGGTTTTGACGAAGCGCCTGGAGAATTCAGGACCGACCAGATTCTCTTGGTACCGGTTCTTCCAGAGCGAGTAGCGTCGCAACACATACATCATATCTGCGGGGTGTATGTCTTTTGGACAGTGCTCAGAACAAGCGTAGCATGCAGCGCAGGTCCAGAAGGTGTTACTCGATAGAACCTCTTCCTTGAGTCCGGCATTGATCATTCCGATCAGCTCACGCGGCGTATGATCCATGTATTCAACCGCCGGGCAGGTTGATGAACACGTCGCGCACTGCACGCAGCAGTTGAGCGGTCTCGCATCAGCCGCCAGCATCAAGTTCGAGATTTCTTGACTGAACGAAGGTCTCTTGAACATTGCTGTTTCCCTTTATGTGGCCTGGCCTTCTCGCGCGGCTGCGGCTTCGAGAAGCGCTGTTACTTTCTCGAGCAGCAGTTCCGGATCGACCGGTTTCTCGAGCAACTCATCAACCGGCACAAAACCCGGGTGCACGGCCTGACCTGGGAATAGGAACGCGATTTGCTCTCTAATGCCGGTGATTATCAACACTGGCATTTCACGCAATACGGGATCCTTCCTGATCTTTCTAGCCATCATCACGCCTTCCGCACCCCGACCCATCATGACATCCAATAACAGAAGATCGTACTTGTTCGTCTCTAGCGCCTTGAAGCCATCGTCAGGGTTATAGGCTACATCTGTCTCGTAGCCCGCTCCTTCCAAGATGGCGTTGATGCCCTCTACGAAATCCGGATCGTCGTCGATGATCAGTAGCTTCCTTCCTTGATTCATCCCGCACCTCTACTTGCAGAATGTTCCCCGTCAACCCACATCACCGTGTTTACAATCATGAATCACCTGCAAGCAAAGGCAGCTCCATCACGAACGTGCTGCCCTTGCCGACATCGCTCTTGACAGTGATAGAACCATCGTGAGCTTCGATTATCTTCCTGCTGATTGCCAATCCGAGACCGTAGCCGCCTCTTGCGACCGCTTCCCTGGAGCTACCTCTGTACGCGCCGTCGAATATGAACGGCAGGTCCGCCTTGGCTATTCCAATTCCACTGTCGCTCACTCTTATGAGCATCCTGCGGTCATTCTGCTCGGCATTGACGAAGACGTTGCTACCCTCATGCGAATACTTCACAGCGTTTCCTAGAACATTCACCAACGCTTCGGTCAGACTCCCAGCGTCTCCGCGAACCTTGCAGAGTTGCTCCGGTACCGACACGTGTATCTCGATGCTCTTTCGTGTCGCATGAGCCTGCACGCTTTCCACGGCCTTCGAGATCGACTCCAACACCGCGACAGGCTCGAACCTCTCTCTGATGTCATCTACATCAGTGGTCATGCCGCGAAGCCATCTGTTGATCATCTGCAGCAGGTCGTCGATGCGCACCTTCATTCGCTCGAGCCGTCGCATCCGGTCGTTTGTCGCTACACCGGCCAATTCGCTAGTGAGCACGAACAGATTTTGTTGAATAGCACCCAATGGCGACTTCAACTCATGTGACACGATGGCGGCGAAATTCTCCCGCAAGAGTTCTCGCTCCCTCCTCAATGCCATCGTCTCCAATACCAAGGCCCTCTTCTCCAGACCTCGCTTGGCAATCAGGCGAAACTGATCTGGCGTAAACGGCTTTGGCAGATAGTCATACGCCCCCTTCTTCATCGCCTCGACGGCCGAACTCACGGTTGCATATCCTGTAATCACGATCGTCACGATCGTGGCGTCGATTTCACCGATCTTTCCGAGTACTTCTAATCCGGAGATGCCCGGCATCTTCAGGTCCACGAACACCAAATCCGGCTTGAACCGCTCTACGGCTTCCAGGCCCAGGCTCCCGTTTCTAGCTGTTTCGACTTCGTGCTCTGTCTCTTCGAGAATCTCCATGCACGAGTCCAAGACGACTTCCTCGTCGTCAATGATCAAGATCCTTGCATCGTCATTGTCACTCATTCTTCGTGTTTCCTTCGTCGGAATTCACCGGGAACCTCACCGTGAACGTGGTTCCCACTCCGACCTCACTGTCGACCGAGATGCTACCGTTATGCTCCATCACGATGCCGAAGCTGATGGCCAATCCCAATCCGGTGCCGTGGCCGACCTCCTTTGTCGTGAAGAACGGATCGAAGATCCTCTCCATATTCTGCTCACTGATGCCATGTCCGGTGTCCGCAAAGTCCACTTCTACGGCATTCTCGAACTGATCGTACCTAGTCGTCAGCGTCAGGCGCCCATTGCCGTCCATGGCCTCCGCTGCATTGATGATCATGTTCATGAACACTTGTTCGACTTGCGACGGATCGATCACGACCTTGGGTAGCTCTTCATCGAAGTTCTTGACGATGTCGATATTGTGGAACAGCGCTTGGTTTTCTACGAGCGATACGCACTCGTGCAGAACCGGCTTAATGCGGGCAGATCTCTTGTGCGGCTTGTGTTGCCGGGAAAAGTCAAGCAGCCCGCGGATGATGTTGGTGCAGCGACTGGCCTGATGTGCGATTTTGCTAATCTTGTCGCCCATCGGTGTGTCCGGCTCCACCTTCTCCAGCAGCATGTGCGAATACGTGACGATGCCCTGCAATGGGTTGTTGATTTCGTGCGCCACGTCGGCGGCCAGTTGACCGACTATTGCCAGCCTCTCCGATTCCATGATTCGTTTCTTGGCAAACTCCTTTACCTTTTCGTCTCGTGCCCTCAAAGCCGAGGCCATCGAGTTGAAGGCGTCTGCCAACTCAGCCAACTCACGATCGGACCGGACGGTGACCTTGGCATCGAGGTTGCCGCTTGCCACCTCTCGAGATGCCGAAACGAGTTGGTTGATGGGGATGGAGATCCTTCGCGAAATGAAGTACGACAAGGCAACCGCGAGAGCAGCTCCGATCAAGGCCATCGCCACAAAGAGCATGGTGCTTCGCTTCTGAATATCGAGATACGGCTCTTCGAGTATTCCTACATATAGAATGCCGATGATTGCGCCGTCGATGTTCCTGATTGGTTCGTACGCGCTGATATACCAATTGTTCACGACGTATGCGCGCGCTATCCACTGCCCCCCCTCACGCACTACCTGGTTGTACACTTCTTCAGTAACGCGCGTACCGATGGCTCGGGTGTCGTCCTGGTTCCTGACGTTAGTGGAGATCCTGACGTCATCTTGAAAGATCGTGGCAGTTCCAATGTCCTTATCCTCGTACTGCAAGTCCTCGAATACCGTCTGCTTGATCTTGTCGACGATCTCGAAACGCCGGTTGAGCAGGACACCGCCATAGACGATCCCAATGAGTCTCTCATCCGAGGCGAACACGGGAGCCGCCGCCTTCAGCATCATGCCGGCCGTCTCTTCAGTCTCCGGTCTCTCCCGCGCCCTGGGAGTCTCAACGAACTCGACGTAGGCTCGTTCGGCGAGGATCGGTGATTCCAACCGGAGTTCATCAGCAGATAGGATCGAGGTCGCCGCCACTGGCTCGCGCCACTCAATCACGGCCTTCACAAACTCATCGCCGTGTTGCTCG